>JANXSI010000455.1 GCA_025352765.1 Devosia sp.
GGCGGCACGGGGAAATCCTGCACGCCGAGTTCGGCCTGCAGGGGCGGCGACAGAACGCCGCGCGCCCCGCCTGCCATGACCAGAAGCCCGAGCGCCGACGACAGGATCAGGCCCAGGGCCACGAGGATGTACCAGATGCGCATGCGGTCTCCGTAACGCGTCGGGGCAAGTCTAGCTGTGTCCGCCATTGGGAAAGCCGATAGCCAAGATCGGCTCTGGCAGGAGGGCCCGCGTTGACGCGCCCCGGAACCGACCGAACCCGGGTGACCGTCGCTAGGTCCGCGCCGCCGGCTCCGGCTGGTGGCCGGTGATCGAGATATACGCGGCGGTGAGATTGTCGGTGCCGCTCGAGGCCATGAGCTCGGCCGGCGAGCCGGTATGAACGATCTCGCCCGCAACCATCAGGATGACGCGGTCGGCGTTCTCCAGCTCTTCGACCAGGTGCGTCGCCCACAGGATCGAGGTCCCGTGTTCCCGACGGACAATCTGCATGTGCTGGACCAGCATCTCGCGCGTCACCGGGTCCAGTCCGGTGGAGGGCTCGTCCATCAGCAGCAGATCGGGGGCATTGAGCAGGGCGCGCGCCACCTCGACGCGGCGCTGGTTGCCGCCCGAGAGGTTGCGCACCGGCTTCTTCAGCAGATCGCCGATCTCGAGCAGGTCAGTGACCTCGCCGATCCGCGTCTTCAGCCGTCCGCCGGCGAGCCCGAACAATGCGCCGTGGAAGGCGAGGTTGGCCTGTACCGTCATGTCGAGGTCGATGGCCCGCGCCTGGAACACCACCCCAAGGCGCTTCAGGATTTCCGCCGCGTGCCCGCGATAATCGAGGCCGAAGACCGAAACGCTGCCGCCGTCAGGGGCGAACAGCCCGGCAGCGATCTGGAACAGCGTTGACTTGCCGGCGCCGTTGGGGCCGAGCAGTCCGACGATCTCGGCGCGCCCCATCGAAAACGTCACCCCCTTCAGCGCCTGCGTCTTGCCGTAGGATTTTCTGAGGTTCTCGACCTCGAGAACGTTGGGAGTGTCGGTCAATGGACTGCCTCGTCGGCCAGATTGGAGATCGCCAGCGCTAGCTCGCGGATGTGAGTTTCGCCGCGGTCTTCCCGGGCCGGCAGCAATGGCAGGTCGGCGACGATTCGGGCCGGCATGCCACGCAGCACGACAGCGCGGTCGGCCATGCGGGCCGCGTCCTCGGGAAGGTGCGTCACTAGTATGGCGGTGGCATGGGTGTCGCGCACGAGGTCCAGAAAGACCCGCTGCACGCCCACCACGAGGTGCTGGTCCAACGACACGAAGGGCTCGTCGAGCAGCAGCAGCCGGGGGTTGACCGAAAAGGCTCGGGCGAGCGCGACGCGCCGCTGCATGCCGCCTGATAGCTGCGCCGGATAGGCGGCCTCGTAGCCGGCGAGTCCAACGCGGCCGAGCAGGTTGCGCGCCTCTGTCTCGGTGGTCTCCGTCCGCACCGCGCGGATATTGTCGAGCGCACTGAGCCAGGGCAGGAGCCGTGAATCCTGGAACACGAATCCGGCCGGCGGCGCCCTGCTGGCATCGACCCCGTCGATGCTGATCGAGCCGTCGAAATCCGTATCGATGCCAGCGACCAACCGCAGGATCGACGACTTGCCGACGCCCGAAGGGCCGACCAGGGCGACGACCTGGCCGGGCTCGATCGTCAGGTGAAAATCGGCAAGCAGCGCCACCGGCAGGACCGGAAAGCGCTTCTCGACGATATCGATGTTCAGGCGCGGTCCGTCCGCCATCTCAAGACGTAATGCTCCAATGGGCGCATGACCCAGTATTCGAAGACGAGCACCACGAGGATGAACGCCGTTGTGTAGGCGAGAATGCCCTTCATGTCGAAGAATTGGAACAAGGTATTGATGCGAAAGCCGACGCCGCCGTCGCTGCCCAGCACCTCGAACACCAGGACGATCTTCCAGATGAGGGCGAGACCCGTGCGGGCTGCGGCAAGCATATAGGGGGTCAGCTGCGGTACGAAGATCAGCTTCAGCCGGCGGCCGAACGGCATCCGAAAGGCCCGGCCGAGCTCGTCATATTCGGGTGAGAAGCTGCGCACGCCCTCGCGGATGGTGGTGATGACGAGCGGGACCTTGTTGACGATGACTGCGATGATCAGCGCAAATTCGGTGAGCCCGAGCCAGATGTAGAGCACAATGGCGATGACGACCGCAGGCAGGTTCAGCCCGACGATGACCCAGGTCGAGAACAGGCGGTCGGCGATGCGGTTGCGACCAAAGGCGATGCCGATCGCCGTACCCAGGGACATGGCGATGACGAAGGCCACCGCGGCGCGCCACAGCGTCTTGCCCATGTCCGAGAGCAGCTTGCCCTCGACCGTGTCTCGCCACAGCTCGATCGCCACGTCGATCGGTGTGGGAAACAGCCGCCCGGGGAACACCATGGCCAGCAGCTGCCAGGCGGCCAGCAGGAGCAGCGGACTGACCAGTTCCCACCGCACGGACGACGCGCGGCGGGTGGCGGCGTGCTTGGTACGAGCAGACGGTGTCCCGCCCGGCAGGTAGTCTATTTGTGGTATCCCTTCCAGAAGGTGCCGTCCGCCAGGTCGGTCACGTCACCCACCACGTCCTTGCCGCCATACTTGGCCATGAGAGCGAACGCCTGCTCGGCCGGCTGCATCTCCGAGGCGGAATAGTGCTGCACGATGCCGGCGCGATAGTCATCGCGCAGCTGCTTGAATAGCGCATCGTCGTCCTTGACGTTCATCGCCGGCCGGATCTTGTCCCACAAGGCGTCGTCGGTCAGCAGCGCCTTCTTGGTGTCGAAGGAAGCGTTGAGGAAGGCGACGATCTCCTTCTTCTTTTCCTTGGCGACGTCATCGAAAAAGGTCCAGCCGAGGAGGGGGGGAGTCTCGGAGACGCCGAGGTCCTTGAGCAGGTCGGGCACCGAGGCAAGCTGAACCTTGCCGGCAACTTTGGCCCGCGCGGACCAGTTCCACAGATTGAGCGCGGCCTGCGCCTGGCCGCCGGTCAGCAACTCGTTGACGAGCGGGGGGGCGCCGAATTTGGGCGTGGCGTCGTCGTTGAGGTTGCCACCGGTCTGCTTGTTGTAGTCGGCGGCAAGGATGACATAGCTCTTGTCGACCGGGCTGCCCGAAACCGCCAGCGTCTTGCCCTTGAGGTCGGCGAGGGTCTTGATGCCGGCGGCCGGGTCGACCATCAGGCCACCCACGGCCAGCGAGTGCGGCACCATGGTGACCATGTTGCCCTTGTGGCGCTGCAGGTTCACCCAGACGAAGTCGGAGAGGACCACGTCGGCGGCCTTGGCCTGCAGCGCAACCTGGCCGGCAGGGCTGTCGGCAACGTCGTTGACGGTCAGCTCAAGCTTGTACTTCTTGTCGAGCCCCAGCTCCTGCATCGCGGCAATTTCCCACTTCGCGGTGCCGGTGGCCTGGAGGGCCAGGGTGAGTTTCAGGTGCTCCGGGCTGAAGGCGGACAAAAGCGTCGCGGCGCCGAGCGCGACGCCGAGCAGCGCGATGCGAGCAAATTTGGACATGATTCCCCCTGCGCTTGACCGCGCGATATGTGGTTGAGACCTAACATTCTCGATCATTGGTCAAGGCTATGTTTCGTATTGCCATGCGAAGGTTGCGCGGCTTGGCAAGGACGAGCCCTATCCAGCCATAGGTGAAACCTATTGGGGTCATAGAAGGACCCTTGGGAGGTATTTTGAATCGGATTGCCACTTATGTCGTCGCGCTTACGGTCGCGGTAGGTCTTGCGGCGGGTGCACCGGCGCTGGCGGCCGGCAATCTCGCGGCCGGCGGCGACGAACTGCCAGAACTGAAGATCGATTCGACCCAGCTCAAGTTCTCCCAGAACGAGTACGATATCGAGACCGGCAAATACTATCGTCTCACCATCTCGGTAGATGATAGCGCGGACACGTTCGGCCTGGTCATGCCTGAACTCCTGCGAAACTCCTGGCTCGACCGCGTTGCCGTCGACGACGTTGATATCCACGCGTCTGCCATCGATAGCTTTGACCTCGACGGCGGCGCAACGCTCGAAATTGCTTTCGTCGTGTTGCGGCCCGGCGTGTACGACTTCTGGTCTCCTGGCTTCGAAAAGCGGGGCCTCAAAGGCAAGTTCGTGGTGAAATGATGCTGATGAAGCGCAGAGTGGTTCTGGCTGGAGGCGCGGCGCTGGCTGCTCTGGCCGTGGTTCGCCCCAGTTTCGCGGCTGGCACGGGAAACATCTTCGTGTCGACCGAAAAGGGCAACGAGGTCGTCGTCCTCGACAAGAGCTACAACATCATCAAGCGCATCGCGACCTCGAAGCGGCCGCGCGACATGCAGATGACCCGGGCGCACGACCTGCTCTATGTGGCGTGCGGCGACGACGATTCGATCGACGTGATCGATGTCGCCAAGCTCGAGGTGATCGACTCGATTCCGACCGGACCGAGCCCCGAAATGTTCCGCCTCTCCGACGATGAAACGGCGGTCTACGTTTCCGACGAGGAGAACTCGACTGTCGAAAAAATAGACATCAAGTCCAAGATTGCGACACAGACCATCGCCAGCGGCGCCGAGCCCGAAGGCATCCTGATCATGCCGGGCGGCAAGATCGTCTTCGCCACCTCGGAAGTCGCCGACATGGTACATATCATCGACACCGATGTCGGCGCGGTGATCAAGAACATCCTCGTCGGGACGCGGCCGCGCCGCTTCATCTACCTGCCGAGGCTCAACGAGGTGTGGGTGAGCTGCGAGCTGTCGTCGGAGATCTTCATCCTCGATGCCAAGACATATGAGATCAAGGGCGACAGCCTGATCATCATCCCGCCGGGCTTCAAGGAAGAGGATGTCACGCCGGTCGGCATGGCGGTGACCCGGGACGACAGCAAGGTGCTGCTCAGCCTCGGCCGCGCCAACCACATCGCGGTCATCGACTCCAAGTCGCACAGTGTGCTGCAGTTCGTCCTCACCGGCAAACGCCCGTGGTCGGTCGATCTGAGCGCCGACGAAACGATCGCGATCGTCGCCAATGGCCTCTCCGACGACATCACCATCATCGACATGACCAGCATGCAGCCGGTGCAGTCGCTGCCGATCGGCCGGATCCCGCACACGGTGGTAATCGATGACTAGACTGACCCTGCTGAGCCTTGCCTTCATTGCCGGTCTCGCCCTGCCGGGGTTGGCAGTCGCCCAGGACCAAGGCGACAAGCCCGCCGCGCCGCAGCAGGACGCCCCGATACCCGGTCCGGCCCCGACAGGCCCCGTCACCACCGTCAAGGTCGGCTTCCTCGAACTCGAGTACGACGTTCGCTATCACCCGCAGGTCGCCTATACGCGGATCGAAATTGCGCCGGCGCTGCATCCGGTCGAAGG
>JANXSI010000467.1 GCA_025352765.1 Devosia sp.
CGATGTGCCCATCGAGAATGCCGCGAACAGCATCAGCAATGGGTTCATTGTGATCATCACCTTCGACTAAAACGGTAAATAGTCCCGTAATGGCGCCGGAATTAACCAGCCCGGGTCCCGCTCTTTCGAGCAGCCGCGGCAGTTCGGTGAACACCGTCGGCGGATACCCCTTGGCAGTCGGCGGCTCGCCGATGGCGAGCCCGATCTCGCGCTGCGCCTGCGCAAAGCGGGTGAGGCTGTCCATCAAACACAGCACGCGCTTGCCCTGGTCGCGGAAATACTCGCTGAGGGTCAGCGTCAGGAACGCCGCCTGCCGCCGCATCAGGGCCGCTTCGTCCGAGGTGGCAACCACCACCACGGCTCGCTTGATCCCGGCCTCGCCGAGATATTCGGTCACGAACTCCTGCACTTCGCGGCCGCGTTCACCGATCAGCCCGACCACCGCGACATCGGCGGTAGCGTTCATCACCATCATCGACATCAGCACCGACTTGCCGACGCCAGAGCCGGCAAAGATGCCCATGCGCTGCCCGTCGCAGATCGTCGTGAAGGTGTTGAGCACCCGCACGCCCATGTCGAGTGGTCCACCGACCCGCGCCCGGCTATGTGCGGGCAAAGGTTGCTGCTTGAGGTTGTAGCCCACCGGTCCGCGCGGCAGCGGGCCCTTGCCGTCGATCGGCTCGCCGCTGGCATTGATTACACGCCCGAGCCACGCATCGGTCGGATACACCGCGCCATCATGGCTCTGGAACACCGCCCGGCATCCAAGCCGCACGCCCGCCAGCGGGCCGAACGGCAGGCACAGGGCGTGGCCGTCGCGAAAGCCGATGATTTCTGCCGCCAGCGTGCCGCCGCCGGCCGCCTCGATTAGGACGCGCCCCCCGACTTTGAGCTCGCGAACCGGACCGACGACCTCGACGAGCAGACCCTGGACCGCTTTCACCCGGCCGAACACCTCGACCTCGTCGATCGCCTCGATGTCGGCGGTCAGCGCCCGCATTGTCTGTCGTCCTCGAATCGCCTTGGCAAAGGGTAACCGAACGTTAAGGCAAAAGCGCTAATCTTGCGTTTCAACCGCTGTGTGAATGCCCCCTCGGCACCCCCGGTTTTTCCCCCACCCCAACCCCGGAACGACGAGTCGAAAGAGTCGATTGAAGGGCTTTCTTAATCTAATATCTTAAGTTTTGGTGACCTATTTTCCCTTTTTCAATCAATGCGTTAGTTAAAATGCAGAGCATTCCGATTGCATATTGCGGATCAGAATTAAACTTTGTTAACTAATGGCGCTTAGGTTTGAGTCATATCCAGTAGGGTTCGGTTAGGGGTGAGCGGCGGTTTCGTCGTCATCCCGGTTCCAGCAGGGAACCAATTTAAGGGGAACGGCATGCGTGTGCTCTTGATCGAAGACGATAGCGCCACAGCGCAGAGCATCGAGCTGATGCTCAAATCGGAAAGCTTCAACGTCTACACCACCGATCTGGGTGAGGAAGGCGTCGATCTCGGCAAGCTCTACGACTACGACATCATTCTACTCGATCTGAACCTACCCGACATGTCCGGTTACGAGGTGCTGCGCACGCTCCGTGTGGCCAAGGTCCAGACGCCAATTCTCATCCTCTCCGGCCTCGCCGGCATCGAGGACAAGGTCCGCGGGCTCGGCTTCGGCGCCGACGACTACATGACCAAGCCGTTCCACAAGGATGAGCTCGTCGCCCGCATCCACGCCATCGTCCGCCGGTCCAAGGGCCATGCGCAGTCGGTGATCACCACCGGCGACCTGACCGTCAATCTCGACACCAAGACCGTTGAAGTGCAGGCGGCTCGCGTCCACCTGACCGGCAAGGAATACCAGATGCTGGAGCTGCTCTCGCTCCGCAAGGGCACCACCCTCACCAAGGAGATGTTCCTCAATCATCTCTATGGCGGCATGGACGAGCCCGAACTCAAGATCATCGACGTCTTCATCTGCAAGCTGCGCAAGAAGCTGTCCGTCGCGACGGGCGGCAAGAACTACATCGAGACCGTCTGGGGTCGCGGCTACGTGCTGCGCGAGCCCGACGAGAGCGAAGTCTTCGCCGAGTCGAGCGTCGCCTGAGATTTCAGTCCACTTTTGCGGCGGACCGAAGGGCCCCGGACGAAAGTCCGGGGCTTTTTGCTGATGCCGCCCATGACGAGTTGGGTGAGTTCCGGCGCGTCTG
>JANXSI010000472.1 GCA_025352765.1 Devosia sp.
CGACCTCTTCCACCGCGACGGCGCCGACCTCTACGCCCGCGTCCCGATCGCCATGACCACGGCGGCGCTCGGCGGCGAGTTCGAGGTCCCGACGCTCGAAGGCGCCCGCGCCAAGGTGAAGGTGGCCGCCGGCACGCAGCCGGGCCAGCGCGTCCGCCTCAAATCGAAGGGCATGCCGGTGCTGCGCTCAAAAGACCTCGGCGACCTTTACGTGCAGCTCGACATCGAGACGCCGCAGAACCTCACCAAGCGGCAGCGCGAACTGCTCGAGGAATTCCACAAGGAAACCACCAAGGACACCTCGCCCACCAGCGACGGCTTCTTCGCCAAGCTCAAGAGCATGTTCGAGTCGTGATCGTCCGGCGGTTGAGGCGCACCCCTCATCCGCCCTGTCGGGCACCTTCTCCCACAAGGGGAGAAGGCGATCGAGCCGCAGCTCTATGCGTGGTCGTTGGTAAGGTCTCTCAGTCGGGACTCCCTTCTCCCCTTGTGGGAGAAGGTGGATCGGGCGAAGCCCGAGACGGATGAGGGGTGGGGCGACGACACGCCGGCGCTCTGCTCTATAACGATATTCTACTGAGGATCTCCCATGACCGACGCCCCGCAAAAAACCGCCATCACGCTCTGCGGCTCGCTGCGCAAGGGGTCGATCAACGAGATCCTGCGCCGCCACATGTCGGCAAAACTCAGCGAAGCGGGCGTCGCGGTCACCGATCTCAGCCTCGCCGATTTCGAGATGCCGATGTTCAACGAGGACCTCGAGGCCGAGCACACGCCCGACAGCGCGCGCCGCCTCGCCGAGCTCTTCCGCAGTAGCGACATCGTCGTCATCGTCAGCCCCGAATACAATGGCGGCGTCACGCCGCTCATTGCCAACACGCTGGCCTGGGTCAGCCGGCAGAAGCCCAGTCCGTTCAAGCACGCGGTGTTCGGCATCGGCGGGGTCAGCACCGGCAAATACGCGACGATCTTTGCGCTGTCGCACCTGCGCGACAGTCTCAGCAAGGTCGGGGCGCTGGTGGCGCCGACGCTGCTCGGGCTCGGCCCCGCACCGGAGGTGTTCGACGCCGACGGCAATCCCAACGAATCGGCCATCCAGTGGAAGGTCGCCCAGACCGTGCGCGAGCTGACGCAGTTTTCGCGCGGCGGCATCTGATGTACGCGCTCTACGTCACCCACCCCGAGGTCACGATCGACCCCAAAGTGTCGGTGCCGCGCTGGGGCCTGTCGGACACCGGACGGGCGCGGGCCACGGCCTTTGCCCGCCATCCGCTGGTCCGGGGGACGCGACGGGTCGTTGCGAGCAGCGAGGCCAAGGCGGTCGAGCTCGCCCAGATCATCGGCGTTAGCTGCTGCATCCCCTTCACCGCCGAGGCCGATTTCGACGAGAACGACCGCTCGGCAACCGGCTACGTTCCGGCCGAGCGCTTCGAGCATCTGGCCGACGCCTTCTTTGCTCACCCCGCCGAATCGATCGAGGGCTGGGAGCCCGCCGTCTCGGCCCAGGCGCGCATCGTCGGGGCCTTCGAGGCGGCACTCGCCGAGCACGATCTCGCCCAGCCGATGCTGTTTGCCGGCCACGGCGCCGTCGGCACGCTGCTCAAATGCGCCCTCGACGGCCGCCCGATCGCCCGGTCGGAAGACCAGCGCCGCATCGGCTATCCCGGCGGCGGCAACGTCCTCGTCATTCGGCTCGCGGATCGGGCACTGCTCGCCGACTGGACGCCGATGGAGGCCCTGCCGGAGACGATCGCGGGGCTCTAGCCTCGTCGGGGGACGAGCGGCTCACCGCCCGTCGGCCTTCCCCGGCAGATGCTCCTCGAGCCCGAACATCTCGACCGCATCGTCGAACGCCGCCTTAAGACGGTCGAGCTTTGTCACGTCATGGTCCATGGCGCGCAGCCGAACCGGCCCGGCGACCGGCGCCCGCGCCATGAGCTCGACGCCAGCCGGCGTGATCGCCACCTGCCGCGCCCGCTTGTCGCGCGGATCGCGCGTCACGGTGCACAACCCCATCACCCTTAATTCGTCGATCGACTGGCCGAGCGTTGCCGGATGCATCACCAGCGATTTGCGCAACGCCGCCAGCGGCAGCGCCGGCCGCTCGCCCAGAATGCGCAGCACCTCGAGCTGCAGCCCGGTGATGCCGAACTGCTTGCGCAGCGACTGATTGAAATTCTGGATCGCGGCCTCGAGCCGAACCCAGGCGACAATGGCGGAAAGCGCTTGCTGCTGCATGGCGATGATATGGCAGCATACTACCTGCGCCGGAAGGGGGGGTCGCCCGGAGGCGGGGATGAAACGCGGCGAGTGATTTGTTATGATGGCATAATGTATCCGGTTAGCCGTCCTGGAAGTTGGGATTCTCTCCCGTCCACGGGGGAGGGTAACCACGCGTAGCGTGGAAGTGACCAGGGTGCTTTGAAGCTTGGTCGAATTCCTCAGTCGGCGCTCCCTCCCCCTTGTCTATTGCCGTTGGGCCGATCGTGACGATGATCGGCTTGTGGGTTGTCGTGTGGCATCCCTGGGCAGGGCTGCGTGTACTCCCCCTGAACGTGTGAGTTCGTCCGCAAGCTGACGCGT
>JANXSI010000477.1 GCA_025352765.1 Devosia sp.
CCGCATCATCAGTTCCGGATCGATCGAGGGGCGGCCGATGGTGCTGTAGAACGGCTTCAGCTCGGATCGCACCCGCTCAAGGTCGAGGAACCGATCGATGCGCCGCAGCAGGTGATCGGCTGGCACATGGTCATCGAGGCAGAACTCGTAGAACAGCTGCGTCGGCTCGACCTGCATCCCCATCATCGTCGCACCCTCCTGCATCAACTGCAGAACGGAACCACGACAACGGCTCTCGATCAATCGCGGACTAAATCAACACAATCCGCCAAAAGCGGTCTTCCGTGACGCGGTAGGCTGACGGTCAAACGGACAGCCTTTCTCTAGGCAGTGGGTGGGCGCGCCCACTGCGTCAGAGCGTCTGCGGAGCTGCTCAGCCGTAGCAAAATTTGGCTGTATTAGGGAAAACGCAGGGGGGTGGGTTCCACTCGCCGCCAAGGCCGCCCGGAAAGCCTAGGCCGCCGTTCTGGCCGCCATCGGGGCCGGTGCCCTCAGGCGAACCATCGTCGCAGTTGCCATAGTACTTGCAATCGTCGTCGCCGGGCGGACTGTCGGGCAGCCGCGTCGTGTTGACCGACGGAAGCGACGGACCGGGATGCGGATTGATGCAGTTGGGCCCGCCGTATTTGCAGATCGCCCAGGCGGGCGTCGTGCCGATGGCGAGGAGGACGATGGAGGCAGTGATAAGGCGTCGCGGTATGGAAGACATGTGGGGCTCTCCATAGGTTTGCCGCTTGCGTGCGGTTGACCGGGACGATGGAGGTCGCGACGTGAACTCCCACTGAATGAGCGGGTCAGAATGGCTTTAAAACGTCGCCGACCGTCACGACCGCATCGGGCCACAACCGGCCGTCGATCAAAGTCCTAGTCGCACCAATTGCCGCCGCCGAACCGCTCAGCCTCCATCGCCCCAACATCGTCTATGGGGGTGATGTCCGCTGAGGGCAATGAGTGGACGGCTCCGTGTTGGCAAGAGCTTTGTTGACCTGATGCACTGTTCCAGTGTCAGGCCTTTGGATGCGGCACTCGACGAGCCACTGGCCATAATTCTCACCGCAGATCGGGTCCCGGTCAAAAAGCTCGCGCTCAAGGCGCCCTGGCCCAAATCGGGGTGTCGTGGTCCGTGGACCGACTGGCGTGGGTGCGTTACGGGTCTTTGCTCCTCCAACGTGGTGACGCGGATCGCTCCGCGTGTTCCGTTTCCTATGCTGGCGACGTCGCTCGGTACGCGACACTGCCTCGCAGATCGCCTCGCCAGCTGCCGCGTCGTTCTTGTTGGGCTTGACGTAGGGATTAGCATAGCGCGGCGGCATCAGCCGTACTTCGTGCCCGAGCTTCCTCAGCTCTCGTGCCCAGTGGTGTGCGGTGGCGCACGCTTCGATGCCGATCAGGCAGGGCCTCAGCCCGGTAAAGAACTGCAAAACCTGCCGGCGCTTCAACTGCCGGCGACCGACAATCTCGCAGCTTCACTGATGGCATGGACCTGGAACGCCGACTTCGGGATGTACAATCCCGACTGTGGCAATCTCAGTTGTGGGGGGCTCCTCTCTGCGGTCCCAAAACACCGCAGGTGGCATATCGCGATGCCGGCGGAGGAGCCGTCCGAAGCATCAATAGCAGTCCTTCGTGTCGATACGCTTTGCGCCCAAAGCTGGTAACCGCATTAGGACTAACGTTCAGAACAGGAGCGTCCGCCGACTTTCACATACCGCTCTAGGTAAGCGACCTTAGAAGGTCCAGTTTAAGTTCAATCCAAGCTCAACGGCCCGTCTGATACGCGATAGCGTGGCGCTCAGGAGACGTGGCGTCGCAGTGCGTGAAGATGCAGCCAGGTTGCGGTGGCAACAAGCGGCAGGCCCCAGGCGATCCAGGCATCGAGAGCATAGAACGTCTCGAAATGTCTGGGGACGCCGACCATTTTCCAGAGTCCCAGATAGACCCGAAAGAATACGGCCCCCGAGGTGACAGCCGCCATCATGAGCATCGCGGCGCGGTGCGCAAAAAGACGACGGCGGCGGATGCTCCAGATGCCGCAGGCCAGTAACGTAATCCACACCAGGCCCTGGGCGGCGAATCCGGCAGCGGACATATTGGTGACCGGCAGGACCAGCGCGACCGGGATGGCGGTCACGCCAGCGATTGCAATATCGACCGCTGCGATGCGGCCGACGAGACGATGCCACCGTGTGCCGCGGAGGTACAAGACCAGCGGGATCAGCAGCAACGCCGCGCCACCCGTGACCATGTGAACGGGAAAAATAACGGGCAGCGCTTCAAGTTTTACCGCCAGCGCTTCAGGAAACCCCTCGTTGTCATAACTTTCCGAAATGCCGCGCACGGCAACATAAGTGACAAAAATGCCTGCGGGCGCTAACATCAGCCATCGCCAAACACCCCCAATCATTGGGCTACCCTTATCCACGTCGGAGTTCACCATGGCACACCGCGGCTACGCTATCGCAGGCCTTACCGTCGGCCTAGCCTTCAGCCTGAGCGGAAGTTTGGCCTATGCCGGAACAACTCAGTATTATGGGCGCTGGACGGTGAGCGACGACAAACCGGTCTATTCTTCCCGGGGCATCCTCTACAAAACAATCGACCTCGCCCCATGCGGTAACGATTTCTGCGGCGTCTCCGTGGCCGACGACCACTCCTGCGGTCCGGTCCTATTTCGTTTCCTGACCACGCACGCCGACGACGAAGAGCTGACCGGCCATGGCAAGTGGGGCAATGGGAAGAAGAAGATGCAAATGGGGTACGTCGAGCCCGACGGCGCGGCGCCTTACATGTACATTGGCCTCGGGTCCGACGACATGGACTTGTCCGGCCGTGAGGGCAGCATTCCAACCTTCCAGGCGAACTACGCGCGGAGCGGGGATGCCACCTGCACCACGAAGTAGGCCCACATCACTCCGGTTCGGCACGCTATCGGCCCAGCGCTCTCGCGGAATGCGCCAGAAGGCGTTCTGGTCTGGTCGATGACTCGAGGCACTGGTCGATGACTTGAGGCACTGGGCGCTGACCTTGGCCTGCGGGTCGGACATGGTGACGGCCTGCGTCGGCGCCACGAGCATCACCACTGCAGATGATAGCCGTCGGGCACGCCCTAGAGCGCCGCCATAAGCGGTCATCTCGGCATTGGTGGTGGCAAGCGACGCGCGCAGACTTCCAGCATGTTGTCGATCATGACCGAACGCCCAGCCCCTGCCGGCCATGACCTGAGGGAGCTGGAGCTGCGAAGCTTCCTCCGCGAGTGTGCTCAAGCGTGAATTCCGCCGCACCGGTGATCGGACCGTGCTTGAGGCATACCGAAGAATCCGGGCTACGGTGCCTATGGGCGGTGAACATAAGACGTCGCCAGTGCGCCTCTTGTGGATTGCGCCACCGCGGCGAAGCGAATGCCGGCAATCGGCCCGTTTGTTGATTGCCCGAAGAGCGAGCGACGTCGCGCCCACCATCGCGAGGGCATCCGGCCTCGCGCTATGGGCTTCGCCAGCTTTGGCACACCGCCGCTTCGCCGTGAGAAGCCTCGGAACTCTCCGGCGCAGACCATCGGCAACCTGCAAGCCTTCAGGATGGAGGCGCGGAACAGCGTCGCGCGCGCCCCAGGGGGTCCCGGCGTCCGGGCTGTAAGCGCCATCTGGAACTTCGCCTTCCGCACGTCGAGCCCGCTCGATTGTAGTCTGGGGTTCTGCCTCCGGTCTCGGGAGGGGGAAATGCACTTCACACCCATTGGCCTTCAGGCGGCCTCAGCGGCCCCGGGCGGTCCCGGGTCTGTGGGCGGATGCACGATAATGCGGGATCTCGATCGCAAGCCCGATGCCCATTAGAAAAGGCGACATGGGGAATGTCCCCTTGAGGGCACCTCAAGCTGCACCCTTTCGGTTGTTGCCTCGGCGGTCTGCCCCAGTCTGTTGGCGCTCCCCGCCTCGCCGCTCCGCCGGCCACAAGAATACCTGATCACCTGCAATGAAACTGCAGATGGCGGGCGCAGGCCTAGAGACACGTGGCGCGATGCCTCGATGACGGAAACGACGCCGAGGCCACATCGCTGCTTGCGCCCGCGGCCAGACGTGTCCCATAGCAGGGAGGGTCGCACCTCGTGAAATGGACGATGTTTAGTCGGGTTCGGACAGGGACAGGGTCGTTCAAGCCACGCGCCGCCCGACTGCTGCCGCCCGCAATGCGGCGGGTATTGGCGGGAGCATTGTATTTCCTCGGCGGGCCGTGGCTCTGGCAAGACCCATCGTATCAACGCTGGAACAGGCGACGCTACGCAGCACGTGCCGTGACGCCCGGGGTCAAGCTGATCGACGACAGCGAGCTTGAGCGGGAGCTCACACGGCTGACATTCGAGAATGTCTCGATGCCCGTTCTCAGCATCCTAATCGCCACATTCGGCAATCTGCGTCAGGTGGTAGGGTGCCTGCGCTCGATTGCTGCCCATCCACCCTCCGTCCCATATGAAGTCATCGTTGTGGACGACGCCTCGCAAAAGCCGGAGATGGCAGTCTTGGCCATGGTTCCCGGTCTCCACTATGCGAGCAACACCCAGAATCTAGGTTACCTGCGGAGCGTGAACGCCGGCAGTCGCCTCGCGAAAGGTGAATATCTGTGGCTGTTGAACGACGACACGATCGTAACAGGAGGCGCGGCGGATGCGTTACTGGACGCGGTTGGAAAAAATCATCCGCGCACCATCGCGGGATCTCGTCTGCTGAACCTCGATGGAACGGTACAGGAAGCCGGAAGCACTGTCTGGCGGGATGGCACTGCTACCAATATTGGAAGTGGCTCCGACTACGGGGATGCCACGACCCGATATACCCACGAGGTCGACTACTGCTCGGGAGCATCCCTAATGCTCCGCACCACCGACTTCACCAGCTCGGGTGGCTTCGATGAGCAGTTCGCGCCCGCCTACTACGAGGACACCGACCTGGCCTTTACGGTGCGCAAGCGCGGGGGACGCGTGTTCGTCGTTCCGAGTTCAGTGGTGTTCCACTTAGGTGGCGCCTCCTATGGCCGCGCAGCATCCCGCCATCTGCTGGCGGAGAACCGCCGTCGCTTTACCGAGAAATGGCGCACGGTCCTCGAAACCGAGCACTTCCGACCTGGGTCCCGCACGTTTCTTGCACGCGATCGCGCGGCGCATCGCCAGGTAGTCCTACTGCTGGCGAAGCCAGGCACGAGCGTTCAGCTCCCGGCTCAGGTCGAGGCCCTCCTCATTGACCTGAAGAACCAGGATGTAGCGGTGAAGTTGTGGCTGGACGGGGTAGTCGAGGAAGGTCTCATCGACCGGCTGGGCGGGCGCGGGATCGAACTGGTTTCGGCCAACCGAGACGTACACCTCGATCGCTGGCTCATGCAGCATGGCCGGGCTCTTGGCCTTGTCATTGTGTCAAGCGAAGTCAGCCGGCCGGTATTCCAATCTCTAGAGCGGCATTTCGCTGGCCCAGTGTTGCAGTTGGGGCGTGGCCAAATGCAACTGCCGTCCCTCGACTATTTGCCATTCGGTTCGCCGTCGGACCGGCCGGACGCGGTTCATTAGCGTAGCACCGTGCCAAATGACCGTCGCAGACGCCGCATAACTCGGGTGCCAAACGTGGGAGGCAAGTTGAGGTGGCGGTACGACGCGTGCTTGTAGGTGGCGCGCAAATAACCGTGTCGGCGCATCCAGGAATCGACCCGCCGCTCGAAGCCCTGCTGTCCGTATTGCGGATAGCGGGCAGAGGCAGGATGCTGATGCCCCAAGATCGGACCGCGAAAATCGTCGACGCGAACGAGGAAGCATTGGTCGGAGAACCCGCTGCCGACGAAGAAATCCTCGGTCTCCCAATGCGCCTCGGCTCTTGCCTCGTCGGTGTTGCCGTTCCAAAGGAGGTTGGCGACCTTTATCCGCGGGTCGGATTCCATCAGCTGCAGAGCGGCGGGAATCCAGGCATGTGTCGCCGTCGGCATGCAGTCACTCATGAAGTACAGCAGGTATTCGCACCCGGTGATGTGCAGCCCGACCAACTCGGCAATCGAGTAGCCATAGGCGCCGCCGAGGTCCTCCCGTGTCACACCCATCTCGGCCATGGCTTTCTCGGCGTACCCCTCGACGACGACACGCGAGGTCAATAGCCCAGACTCGACGGCCGCATCGGCCAGCCGAAGTGCCGAGGTGTAATCGGCCAGCTCATTGATGAGCACGGTCCGCTCCTCGAAAGGATAAGCATTGCGCTCAACCAATTGCCTGAGACGGTCGGCACCGAGCACCAGCCGCCAGTCTCGCCGCCAGCAATTGGTCTGGATTGCTACGCGCATCGCCGCTAACCTCGCCGGTTGAAACGCCCCAGCAGTGATCGCACTCGGCGGATGAGGCCCCTAAGCGGGCCAGGCAGCCCAAGGTAAAGCCGACCGAGCAGGCTCTCGGTCTGAATTCGTCGCCGAGCCGCCGCGGGGTATCGTTGGGCTACGATCGGCAGCGTGAACGCCTCGTCGAGCGGCGCAGCCCGCCCCGTACGTTCCCAGTGTATCAGTCCACGCATGATCCGGTCCCAGGCCAGCACGGTAGCCAATGCCGTCGAAAGTTCGCCGTCGCGCGAACTGTCATGACGTTGTGCGAAGGCGGCATAGGCTTGACCGACATAGTCCGAAAAGTCGAAGGAGGCGGGATCGGCGTCGTAACTGTCCGTAAGCGCGTATCGCAGCTGTCGCTCGATGAAACTCTGCAGGTCGGGGTAGTTGCGATGGTGAATATGTACGCAGGGAGGCTCAAGCAGCATCAAACGTCCGCCAAGGACCTCAGGCGGATGGTGATGCCCGTCGTGCCAGCGCACGAAACCCTTGCGAAACAGACGAACCTGATGGTCCGGGTAGAACTGGCCCCCCTGCACTACCTGACCCGCAATCGTGTTGTAGCGGGGCAAGGCGAAAGCGTCGAATGCCTCGCCGTGCCGTTCCACAAGTGTGGTGAACTCCTCGGGCGCATCGGCGCTAAGGTACTCGTCGGAATCGAGGACCAGCATCCACTCCAGTGCCGCTTCTTCCAGATAGCTGTTGCGGATGGCATCGACCGAAAAGGTCGGATCGATGCTGATGACGCGACACCCAGCCGCCTCGCATAGCTCGGCCGTGCCATCCGTACTCTTCATGTCCACTATGACGCGCTCGCTCGCCCACTGCGTGGTCGCCAACAGATGCGGCAAGGTTTCGTATGAGTTGCGGGTGAATACGAGCAGCGAAAGAGCTAGAGGCGCTTTCATCCTTCTCGGTCTCCATCGACGGTATACCGACCACCCCATCGTTCGAAGAACAGCTTTCGCGATGCGCTGTGGCGATTGGGGTCTCTGCTCGACGTCGACTCGAGATGTAAGGTGTCGTGCGATTGAGCGCAAAACACCGGCGCGCCGAGCTGACGTGCGCGCAGGCACAGATCGACGTCCTCGTAGCCGAACGGATACATCGGATCGAAGCCTCCAAGGGTCTTGAACAGTGCTCCATCGATCAGCATCGCTGCGCCTGTCACCGCCTGGAAAGGGGCATGATGGCGAGGCACGATGGCCGAGGGACGTCCGTGATGAATATGGAACGGCCCGCGTGGGCCTGCATCGAACCGTACGCCACAGTGCTGTATCGTGTCATCGGGCAGCACCAGACGGGTACCGCAAACTCCAGGGCCTGCCCGGTCTAGTTGCTCCATCATCTCCCGCAGCGCCTCAGGAAGCAGCAGCACGTCATTGTTGAGAAACAGAAATCGCGACGCCGGTCGACACGACGCCCCCGCGTTGCATGCCACCGAAAACGAGCGGGGCACGTCGAAACGTACATGTTCGAAGCCTCCGCCCAATTCCCCTGAGCCGTATGGGGGGGTGCTGCCATTGTCGACCACCACGGCTATGGCTGCTAGGCCCTCAAGCGAGCGCAGGGCCACATCAAGTTGCGCCAGGCAGGTGCGCAGCAAGGCGCGAAGGCCAACGGACGGGATGACCACGGTCAGGTCCATGACAGCACAGGGCGGAGCTCGGTGGCGAGCAAAGCCCGCAGACGGGACAATTGTCGATGGCGCGCGTAACGGTGGGCGGTGGCGTGCCCTGCATCGCGTAGCCGGGCACGGCGCGACGCGCCGTGGGGTGATGCAAGCGCCGCCAGTGCCTCGGGCACGTCGCCGGGATCAGCGATGATGCCAGTGGTGCCATCGACCAGGTACTCGACGCCGCCCAGTACGGCGACGCTAACGACGACGCAGCCAGCCGCCATCGCCTCGAGCGCCGGCAAGCCAAACCATTCACTCGAAGCAGTCGCGAGAAAATAGCCGCATCGCATCATAGCGGCGGCGGTCGCCTCCTCAGAAGCACGTTCAATGGCGTTGAAGCGGAGGCCTGCGCAGCGAGACATCGCGGCCTCTGCGGTGGCCGCGCCGCGTCGCGACATATAAGCGACATCATCGGGCCATTTCGGCCGGCCATCGTAAAAGAAGGCTCGCGAGATCGAAAGGCCAACCTCGATTGAGACTCGCCCGGCCTGTTCGCGCATGTAGCGTGCCGCCTGCTCCCAGCACGACAGCAGCACGACGCTTTCATCGGAGAGGATCGGATCGATACGCGGATCGGTGCCTTGGCAATGGAACACCAATCTGGCACCCGTGGCTTTGAGCACCGCGTAGTCCTGCGGCAGCGAGAACACGATCACGTCGTCGTTTGTGATCCGCTCAAACGCATCGGCTTGCGAAATGACCGGCACCGCACTCGAGAACCATGTGGCCGCCCGGCCGTCTGGAGTTGCGACGACGAAGGGCACACCGAGTTCGCTCAGCAGACCCGTGAATTGGAAACCCACTTTGATGCCGCCGAAGATTCCTGTGCCGGGCAGAAAGTAATAGTTCATGGGCGACCACCCGAAGCGGATTGTCCCAGAGACCGAAGACGGCGGCGAATTGACCGGGCAACGTTGAGGCCAGCGTCGAGCAGGCCAAGGGCGCCTGCAAGACCTGACGGGTAATTGGCACCGGCGTAGCTCACGCGAGCAGCATTGATCAATTGCCGACGGCGATCGGGAGCGACCGTCGCCCCGCGGGCACCGAAGTGCGGCACGGCGACCGGGAGCAGGACCACCTCGCCGCCGCGTCGATAGACGTCGCGTCCAAGCTGCACGTCCTCCATGTAGCAGAAGTAGCGCAAATCAAAGCCGCCAAGCTCGAAAAAGCGTTCTCGGCGGATGAAGATGCAAGCCCCAATCGGCCAGTGCCATTGTGGATGGCGGCGTTCGGCCTGTTTGTAGAGCCCACCAGCGAGACCGACTATCCCGTGCGAGTGAAGAATGT
This sequence comes from Devosia sp., assembly GCA_025352765.1. Classification (GTDB taxonomy): domain Bacteria; phylum Pseudomonadota; class Alphaproteobacteria; order Rhizobiales; family Devosiaceae; genus Devosia_A. The sequence goes on from JANXSI010000477.1 coordinate 9,308, forward strand.
CGGCGAAGAGGCGCGCAACGGAATAGGCCGGCTGACGTCCAGGGTGCCTGCCACCGTCCCACTCCACCAGTTCGGGCACCGCAATGCTTTGGGGTTGGCTCTCGAGGCAAGCAAATGCGGCTTCAACTGCCTCCCGGGTCAGAAGACAATCCGGGTTGAGAAAGCAGATCGTCGCCGCTGTAGCAAGGCGCGCACCTTGGTTGGCCGCGGCCCCGAAACCGACATTGGTTGCATTGCGCACCACCTCGACACCGGGCACCGAGCAGATGGCCAAAGTGTCATCCGACGAAGCATTGTCGACCACGATCACCGGGTAGCCCAGCTCGAGCACAGGATCGAGACAGACGGCCATTGCGGTCGCGGAATTGTGGGTCACGATGACGATCGCGAAATCCCCGCCTGCCGGTGCCGCCTTGCGAGATCCGCCACCGCTGCCAGAAAGGCGCCGCATCTCGACGGCCGAAACCATTTCCGGGCCGAGGCAGAAATTGCTGAAATGGGCAATGCGGGCGCCATCGCGCACAAAGCCCAGGTCCCACTTGTCACAGTGGTTCCAGTCCCAGGGAAGTTCGGCGGTGCACCCAGGCCGGAACGTGTTGGCCCACACCTGAAAATAGTCCTGGTCAGCGATCATGTGCTCACCATGCTGATGTCGCGCCGGACGAGTAGCGCGCAATGCAGCGGCCCAATCAAGGAACTCGCGCAGCCCTGAGCGACGCGCGATGATGACCCCGCTATTGAAAAACCGAAAGTCGGCCTGGTCCGGAGGAGCCGCGTCGGGCTGAAGAAACGCCAGGGAATAGCGGACAAAGTGCTCGAGGAACTGGCGCCGCCCCATGGCGCCACCGAGGATCGTCGTTTGCTCTACCATGCCAAGCTCGTGGCGACCCAGCGCACCGGCCAGATCAGCATCGCTCAGCGGCCCGAGAACGACGGTATCCGCGTCGAGGACGAGAATGATCCGGTCGCTCGAGTGAACAAGACAGTTCTCGATCGCGGCAAATTTTCCGATGAACAGGTCCGCCCGATGGACCGGGTTCAACTCCGTTGTGTGCACGTGCACCCGTGGGGAGCGGGGCAGAAACTGTGCGCCTGCCAGATCCGTTGTAACGTGAATTTCGAAATCGGTGCGAGCCAGCAGCGCTGAAATCGACTGCCGGGCCGCCATTACGTATCCGACCTTGCCAATCGCCAAAATCGATACTGCCGCCAACGGTCTGCCCTCGGTCGGCGCTTTGCGCCTTCACCTCGCCTCACGCCAAGAGGCATGTTACTGACTAGCACGCCCCGAAGGCGATGGAAGTAGATGATCCGCGGGCCAGCCCTCGAACTGCGAGAGATTGACCTGTCTCTGGTCGTGGCCACGCTCGGCGAGCCTGCACTTGTCAGCTGTCTGCTCGAGAGCATCGCGGCACGGGATCGCTTGCCACTTATCGAAGTAGTCCTCGTGGATCAAAGTGGAACAGACGCCCTTGTACCGGTCGTCGAAACGTTTGCCGGAAGGGTGCTGGTCATCCACGAGCGGGTGGGTTTGCGGGGCGCCTCCCGAGCCCGCAATTTGGGTGCCGACCTCGCTCGCGGGACGTGGCTGGGTTTTCCGGACGACGACTGCACCTACCTGGCAGAAGTCTTCGGGCCGTTGGCGACGCTTACGAGTGATCCTGACGTGGCAGTCATTACCGGGCGCACCGTCGACGAGTCTGCCGTGCCCAACTTGGTGCACTGGGCCGGCGAGCGCTGCGAGGTCACCCGCTGGAACATGTTCCGGTGTTTCACCGAGGCAACGCTGTTCGTTCGCAAGGAGCGGTTCCTCGCCGCAGGAGGGTTTGACGAGCGGTTTGGCCCAGGCGCCCCCTTCCCGGCCGCGGAAGGCATTGACCTGATGAACCGGCTACTCGCGGTGGTACCCCCCGGTGCCGCTGTCTACGACCCCGCAATCGTCTTGCAACACCCGACCAAGATCCCGCCATGGAACCGCTGGGCGACGCGCCGCTACTACGATTATGCGATTGGGGCCGGAGCGGCAGTGGCCAAGGTGCCGCAAGTGCACATGCTATATTGGGCGGCACGCACGTTGCTATCCTCATTCCGCGCGATCACGGTGATGCCCGGCTGGCGCAGTGCCGCCTACCTGGCTCGTGCGGCCGGACTATTGAAGGGCATCAGGGCATTCCACAACAGAGAACCCCGATAGGATGGCAGAACGAACGCCAGCTTCTGTCCCTCGCCCGGTGGCCTTCCTGCTGACCCCGGTCCTGCCGCTAGCTGGAGGTTCAGGTCGCAGCATGCGCGCCTGGGGCTGGCTGGTTGAGTTGGCGAGAGAGTTTCGGGTGCACGTCCTCGTCGCCGACGGACTTCCCCCGGGCTGGAGATTGCCCGCCAACTATCCGGCCGCTTCGGTTCTTACTCTCCAAGGAATGGTCCGGTCGCCAAGTCTGCGGGAAAGACTGGCGGGAGTATCTTTCCCGCCCATGGCCTTGTTGTCCCACCGTTTCGTACTCGACTGGTCCATCCCGAGAGCCGAAGGGATCGCGCCAGGCCTCGCTCACCAAACCGGTCCAGTGAAACGCGTAGTCGTCTTCAGGTCCTACCTGCACGATGTCGCCTGCGAACTGTTCGTCAGGCATCCCGAGGCTGAGCGAATCCTCGACATGGATGATCTCGAGTCTCACACTCGGCACAGCGTAGCGGCAGCCCTCCTGCGAGCCCGCCGGCCCATCGCAGCTGCCGTCCATCTGGCCGCCGCAGCCCAATACCGGCTTATCGAGGCGCGCCTTTGCAGGAGCTACGCCGAAACGCTGCTTGCCAGTCCAGACGACGCGGCATCACTCGGTCGGAGAACCGACGGGGCAGTCGCTTGCCGGCCAAACCGCGTCGAGCTGTCGGCTGATGCGGCACCGTGGCAGAGCCGCAACGAGCTGTCGCTGTTGTTTATCGGCTCGCTCGATTATTTCCCAAACGAAGAGGCAGCGCGCGAACTGGCAACGCAATTGGCGCCTCTGCTGCGGCGGCAACTCCACCTTCCTTGGCGCATCACCGTCGCCGGACGAGGTGCACGACCTGGCCTTCGCGCGCTTCTAAGTCGCAGCCCCGGCATTCGATACTTGCCAGACGTCCAAGATCTCGCGCCTCTGTACGCTGCGGCTCGGATCGTTCTCGTGCCGTTGCGCTCAGGCGGGGGGACGAAAACCAAGATGCTGGAAGCTCTGGCTCATCGGCGGGCGGTCATTGCGACAGGCGAAGGCGTCCGTGGCCTCGCTGTTACGCCATCCCTGCAGTATTTCGCCGCCGAGACACCGAGCGAGTTCGCCTCAGTGATCGGCCGCATTGTCGATGGCGAACTCGATGACAAACGTGTCGCCGACGAGGGCTGGCGATTGTGCCGACGGCTTTACGGCTTGGACGTATAGCAGGTAGACCGGGTGCTCGCGCGACGAGGCTTCGTCCACGACGACGGTCCGCGCGGCTTTAGTCGCTGGGAAGGTGACAGGAAGACCGATGGACCTTGAAGATGACGGACCACGCGTGGCGGTTGTGCACTGCGGCCCGCTGCGTACCTTCGAGCAGATTGCACCGAGCTTGTTGCGGTATGTGGTGCGCAACCCGGCCACAAAGCTCTTCTATTTTGGGCCGGCCGAAACGGATAACCCGACGACAGACTATGGCGGTGAGCTCAGCGTCCTTGGCGCCTTCAAGCGCAATCCCAAGAGTGGGGTAAATGCGACGATGCCCGCTGACCCCGGCGCCTTGCAGCGGGCCTATGGCGAGCGCGGAGTCTGACCCTCATCGAGTTCATTGACCGACACAACCCCTGACCTGAGCCCGGTCGTACTCGGCTCTGGCAGGCCGTTCTTCGCCGGCCCCCGTCCGCCCTTTGGGCGTTTGGACAACGAGCGGATAGAAGGCGACGCCCTGAGACTGACCTACGTTCAGACTTAGTCGAATCGACCAAGCCATCCGTTGCCACCTCAAGGGTCGGCGTTTCTCGGCTCCGCCAGGGTTGAGGGCGAAAAAGTTACTGCCTCTGCTTCAAGCCACGAATAGGATATGCGGCGGATATTTAGCCAATGGGGTGCGCGTTGATTAGTCTAAAAGATTTCGTCGACGACAGACCCTGGCAAGATCAGCCGGACACACTGGCGGACCTTTCGGTACCAGATCAGATCGCAGACGTGCGAGTTTGTAGACTCGTTACTCATGCTGACAAACGTGGTGACCTCACTGTCCTGCTTTCGACACAGTATGGGACGTTTGATCCGCACCCGCCTCATGTTTATTGGGTGACCGCTGATCCCGGCTCGGTGAGAGCTTGGGTGTTCCATCGGCTGCAACACGACAGGCTTGCATTCACCAACGGCAACTTCAGGGTTGTCCTATATGACTTGAGGCCAGCAGCTCCAACATATCTACAAATGAACGTTCTGGATGTCGGTGAAACGAATAAAGTTCTACTGACCATTCCGCCGTTCGTGGTTCATGGTGTTCAGAACGTTGGCTTGAACAAGGCGACCTTCGTCAATATGCCCACTCGAGCATACGATCCCGCCCGTCCTGACAAGGCGCGAGTACCAATGGATCATCCTGATATTCCATACAGGTTCCTCTGATGCAGGGGCCGCGCTTCAGCGTTGTAATGGCCACATTCGGGAGGGGACGACATATTCTACCATCTGTGCGGTCTGTCCTCCAGCAAACAACTCCAGACTTCGAACTTCTAGTCGTTGGCGATCATTGCGAGGACGACACCGAGGAAGCCGTAAGACCCTTCCTAGGCGACCGCGTTCGTTGGTTGAATCTGTCAGAACGATGGTTTAGCCAGTCCGGCCCCAACAATGCGGGGGTGGAGGCAGCTAGAGGAAAGTACATTGCCTACATCGGGCACGATGACGTCTGGAGCCCGTATCATTTACAATCACTCGGGGACGTATTCGAACGTAGTTCGGCGCCGCATTTTGCGGTCGGAGGGGCGATTTGGCATACGCCGCCAGGCGTCCATCGCCCCCGGGTCTCTGGGTTGTTCGAAGATCCCTCGGACGCAACCGTCCACTTCTTCCCGCCCTCGAGCGTCGCCCATCGTGCTGACGTGTTCCGCACCATTGGCCCCTGGTCGACGGCTTCAGAGATACGACAACCAGTGGATGTCGATTTCCAGCTCCGGGCAATTGCCGCCGGCCTAAAATATGGGGCGACGGGGCGGATCAGCGTGCATAAGTTCGCGGCAGCCATGAGGTACCTCAGCTACCTCCGTCAGGCCTCTGACGAGCAGGAGGCGATACTTCAAGCCATGGAGCGGCCTGCCTTCGATCTCTGGATCGAGGAGCAAGTAGCTTTGTCGAAAAGGCAAGATGGATTCATGGTCTGGCGCCTTGGAAAATACGAGAACGTCGAGCCCGGGCAGCTTGCGAGGACTTACCTCGCGAATAAAGGAGTGACGCTGCCGCCGCTGTTGCCATTGGGCGGAGGGCTTTGTCTGCCACAGCGACCCGGGAATTTCGGGTTCGACTGGTCTGACGAACCCGTCGGGCAGATTCGCTGGGTCGGGTTCAATCCGAACCCGAAATGGTTGGTCAACGTCACGGCCGACCGAGCTGCTCGAGTGGCGTTCGCTATAGCCCATCATCCGGCGACTTCCCTTGCCTCGATCGCGATAGAAGGACCCGGCATAGGTGACTTAGAGACGGGCCCCGAGGAACAGGTTAGCCCAGAGCTGTCGCTGACAATGTTGTCGTTCGAGATTCAGCCGTCGGCGTCGGATCACTCGGTGATCACATTTCATTTGACGCGAGACCAGACGGCCAGCGAGGAGTCTCGTGGCATTGGCATCGCGACTGTCTACGTGCTGCCCGCCGACGTTGATCGGTCACTCATTGATGAACTCGGTCAGCTAGCGCGATTGAGAGCGGAACATGAAGAACACGAGGCGAAAGAACCCGGGCGAGATAAGGTAGAAGAACTGGCCGAATTGCCTACCGGCCAGCACAGGCTGAGAGCGAACCTTGCGGAAACTGCAAGAGCGCTGACTGAGCACCAGGCCAAACTGCGCGCCATCGAAACGTCCACGACCTGGCGCGCCACTTCGGTCCTGCGCTCGGTGGTGAGGTGGTGGCGCAACAGCCGCACCACCGGCTAAAACGTCGATCTCGAAAAGTAGATTTGACTTCGCCGTGGTCAGCTACTTTCTCCCGATCGGAATGGAGATCAACGCCTAGGCTTTGAAGCGTCGTCGTTTGGGCGAAGTAGCCGCATCGGCTAATATGGCGGCCCATGCTCGTCTGGATGGCCTACTCGCCATTCGCCTTAAGGTCCGAGGTGTAAGTTTCACCACCGAAATACGCCTCGAACGCAAAAGGTGTTCCTCGAATGCCGGCCGCAGAATGCTAAGAGTAAGCTACCAGGCAGTCGGCGAGGCTTTGATGCTATCAACCGGCCACCTAATAGAATATCCGCCGGTCTAGAATTGGGTTGCCTGGCTCGATCCTATCGATTCCTTGGAGCGTTACATGGCAGCTCCAAACGCTTTGACGATGAAATTTCTGATTATGTTGTGAAAACATCCGCGACGACGACAAGAATCTTTTCCTCTAAGAGTCCGATTCGAAATTATTCGGCATGATTTCCTGATGTTACGAGCCGTCGCGTAAGGAACTGGACGGAGGCGATGAAGAGCCATGCGGTTGCCGAGGCGATGGTTTGCTCGAAGTCCTTGGCGAGACGGCGGTT
>JANXSI010000481.1 GCA_025352765.1 Devosia sp.
CCGCATCATCAGTTCCGGATCGATCGAGGGGCGGCCGATGGTGCTGTAGAACGGCTTCAGCTCGGATCGCACCCGCTCAAGGTCGAGGAACCGATCGATGCGCCGCAGCAGGTGATCGGCTGGCACATGGTCATCGAGGCAAAACTCGTAGAACAGCTGCGTCGGCTCGACCTGCATCCCCATCATTGTCGCACCCTCCTGCATCAACTGCAGAACGGAATCACGACAACGCCTCTCGATCAATCGCGGACTAAATCAACACAATCCGCCACAGGCGGACATGCCCAACCCACGTCCGCCCTACACGGTTTCGATCATAATGAAGCGACATCGCTGGTGTTGCGGTGTTGCGCCGGTGCATTTGCCACACGTCCGGCGAAAGTCAACGGTGTCCTGATAGCACCCTTCCGATGCAATGTCGTCGACTGCCATCGCGCTGCGTTCGAGCGGCTGTTTCGCCTCTACGAGGTATAGGCTGACGACATAGTCGGGTGAGATCTCACCCTGCTACGACAGTGGGCCGCGCACGATCAGCAAGTGGCGCCAGCTTTTGTCTACTTGCTTTGCATTTGAGTACGCCTCAGCCCTAGCGCGCTGACGCCAATTGCAAGGAACCACACAATCGGGCCCAGTAGCACCGGGAAGTTGAGTTCGGCCACGCCCGACAGTACCAAGATCACGAGGAAGCTCATATCGACGAGCCCGATGACCACCGTGCCGAGCAGGAAAGCCAGCGAACTGGGCCGCTTCCACATCATCCAGGCAACGAACAGACCTAGGACGCCTGCCGCACCCACATCCATCGTGAAGTTGAGGATCAGCTGACCTTGGCCGAACAGGGTGACCCCGTCGGTTGCCATCTTGAAGGCCCCGCGCGGGACGGCGCTTCCACCGATCACCATGTTCCACTGTCCGGCGGTGCCGGTCGTCAGATATTGGCTCAAGCCCTCGAACAGCACCCAGATATGCAGCACGCCCCAAAGGGCCCACAGCGCGGCTGCGGTCTTGGTGATCGCGTTTCCTGGTTTGGTCATCCCGTCATCCTCGAAAATGGTTGCTCGCCTTCCCATACATTGCGCGACCGACGGGATAACGCTGGACGTTTGAGTTTCACTGGTCCAAAATCGGAGCAATATGGATCATTTTCGCAATATCGAGATCTTCGTCGCCGTCGCCCGCGCCGGCGGATTTCGCGCAGCAGCAGAATTGCTGAGCCTTCCCAACTCAACGGTGTCGCGACGGATATCCGAGATGGAACGGGACCTCGGCCTGCGCCTGTTCAATCGCACGACACGGCGTGTAGAACTGACCGAGAGTGGCCGCGCCTACTTCGTCCGCTGCCAGGCGCTCGTCGAGGAGGCCGAGGCCGCCTATGCCGAGCTGACGAGTCAAGCTCGAAATCCCAGCGGGCTGATCCGCGCGTCGCTGCCCGTGGATTTTGCCACCGAGCGCATCGCCGCGATCATCACGGAATTCGTCAAGAGTTACCCGCTGGTTCGCTTCGAGCTTGATCTCAGCCCGAGACAGTCGGACCTCGTCGCCGAGCCGGTGGATTTTGTCGTCCGCATCGGACGGCCGAACGAGTCCAACCTCGTTCAGCGCAAGCTGACCGAGGTTTCGATCGGTCTATTCGGGGCGCCATCCTATCTTGCCACGCGCAACGCGCCGACCCACCCTTCGGACTTTGCCGGGCATTCCTTGATGACCGTTCTTGGCCGCCCACTGCTCTTCAGCAAGGCAGGAGGTCCAGCTGTCAGCGTCCAACCGGTCGCTCCTGCAGTGATGAACAATGTCAGTTGGCTTAAGCACTTTGCGCTAGCCGGGCTTGGTCTGGCTGCGCTGCCGCCCGACATGATCCGGCCCGAGCTTGCGACCGGGACATTGGTTCCAGTGCTGCCCGATTGGGTGCAGCCTACGGTCGAGGTTTACGTCCTGACCGAAACGCGGCTGCTGCCTGCCCGCGTCCGCCTGTTTCTCGATTACCTGATCGACCACATCAATGCGTACGCATCCTGGCCCATCTGACGCGGTCGGGGCCGCGTTTCAATGGCCGATTGGGGCCACAACCGGCCGTCGATCAAAGTCCTCTTCGCACCAATTGCCGACGCCGAACCGCTCAGCCCCCATCGCCCCAACATCATTTGCGGGGCCCAAATAACGGTCGGTCAAACCATCGGGCCGCAACTTAACCCTGCCCTCAGTTCAGCTTCACCGCAATGAACCGGCTGTTGCCGGCCGGGTCGAGCACCTTGAACAGCACCGCGGGGCGGCCGGCTTCCTTGGCGGCGCCGACCTTTTCGGTGATGTCGGCGACAGTCAGCACCTTCTGCTGGTTGACCTCGCTGATCACCAGCCCGGCGATCAACCCGTGCTTTTCGGCGTCCGAGCCCTTGGCGACGTCGGTGATGACGACGCCCTTTTCCTCGCCGCTCAGCGAATAGGTCTTCTTGGCCGCCTCGTCGATCGGGGCGACGTCGACGCCCAGCATATCCTTGAGGCCCGGCGCCGGACCCGCGGGCGTTTCGGGATCCGGCCCGGGCGTCACCGTCGAGGGATGCGCCGCGGCGACGATCTGCTCGCCCACCTCGAGCCGCCCGAGCGTGACGTGCAGCTCCTGCTCCTGGCCCTGCCGCAGCACCTTCACCACGACGTCCTGCCCGACCGCCGTTTCGGCGACGAAGCGCGGCAGATCCTTGAGTTTGGCGATTGTCTTGCCGTTGAACTGCAGGATCACATCACCCTGCTCGAGCACGCCGTCGGCGGGTCCGGTCTTGGTGACGTCGACCACCATGGCGCCATTGCTGTTGGGCCGGCCGAGACTCTGCGCGATGTCCTCGGTTACCTCCTGGATGCCGACACCGAGCCAGCCGCGGCGCGTCTCGCCATATTCGGCGAGCTGCCGGACCACTGGCTGCGCGAGGTTCACCGGCACCGCAAAGCCGATGCCGAGCGACGAGCCGCCCCGCGCGATGATCGCGGTGTTGATGCCCACGACCTTGCCGTCCATGTTGAACAGCGGACCGCCCGAATTGCCCTGGTTGATGGCGGCGTCGGTCTGGATGAAATCGTCATAGGGCCCCGACTGGATGTCGCGGTTGCGCGCCGAAACGATGCCCAGCGTCACCGAACCGCCCAGCCCGAACGGGTTGCCGATCGCCATCACCCAGTCGCCCACCTCCGCCGCGTCGCTGTCGCCGAACTCGACGAAGGGCAGCGGGTGCCCGGCCTCGACCTTGAGCACGGCGAGATCGGCCTTGTCGTCGGCACCGACCAGCTTGGCCTTGAGCCGGGTGCCGTCGGTCAGAAACACCTGGATGTCATCGGCGCCCTCGATCACGTGGTTGTTGGTGACGATCGTGCCGTTGGCATCGATGATGAAACCCGAGCCGAGGCTGCGCGCCTCCTGCTCGGCCGTGGGGCCCTGCCCCTGGTTCGGATTGAGGTCGTCGAACATGTCGCCGAGCGGCGAGCCTTCTGGGGCGGTCGGGTATTGCTGCCCGGCGTTGCCCGCAATGTGCTGGGTGGTCGCGATGTTGACCACCGCCGGCGACAGTTGCGCGGCGAGCCTGGCGACCGATTCCGGCCCCTTGGCCAGCACGGCGAGCGGCAGGCTGAGGCTCAGGATCGCTCCCGCCAACACGGCTCTGGCTGTGTGCATCGACATGATAATCCCCTCGTCCCTGCCCGGCGTTCACTTGAGAGCAACTCGGCCCGGCCCGCAAGCAGTGCAACCGCACGAAAAATTGAGGCCGGCGAGTTTCCCCGCCGGCCCCAAATGTAATCGCAGCGCTTGGCGGCAAAAAGGCCGCTATGGGGCGCTCGATGCCGAAGATGCTGATGACGGCGCCGTCACCGCGGGCGCGTTGATCGACCCGTCGGCATTGACCGCCGGGGCACTCGAACTGGCGTCCGTAGGCACCAGTGCGGCCGGCGTCGCCGGATCCGGGGTGATCGCCGGCGTCGCCTGATCGAGGCTCAGCGTATCGGGCGTTGCGCCCTGGCCGAGATCGGCCGGGGGCACGACGTCTGTCGGCACCGGCACCGACAGCACAGTCGATGGCAGCGGCGCGATGCCGCCCGGCGCCTTGGGCGTCGGAATGGTCCCGTCGGTCGTGTCCGCCTCGAAGTAGTGGAAGAACTCGCTCTTGGGCGAGAGCACCATGGTGGTGCCGGTCGCGCCAAGCGCCGTGCGGTAGGACTGCAGCGAGCGATAGAACTCGAAGAACTCCGGGTCTGCGCCATAGGCCGACGCATAGACGGCGTTGCGCTGCGCATCGCCCTCACCGCGAAGGATTTCGCTGTCCTTGTTGGCCGCCGCGACGATCTCGACCGCCTGACGGTCGGCGATGGCCCGCAGAGACTGCGCCGCTTCCTGGCCGCCGGCCCGCAGCAGGGCCGCCTGCGCCAGACGCTCGGCTTTCATGCGCTCGAACGTCTGGGCCGACACTTCCTGCGTCAGGTCGGTGCGGAGGATGCGCACGTCCGTGACGTCGATCCCGAGGTCCGCCATGTCCGGTTTGATCAGGTCGCGAGCTTCCTTCATCATCTGCAGCCGTTGCGCCGAGAGCGCCGCGTCGAATTCCCGCAGACCATAGACCTGGCGCAGCGCCGCCTCGAAGCGGGTGGCGATGCGCTGTTCGGCAAGGCTCAGTTCGCCCTGTGCCTTTTCGCGGAACTTCCGCGGATCGGTGATGCGATAGGTGAGGAACGCATCGACCACATAG
>JANXSI010000510.1 GCA_025352765.1 Devosia sp.
CGCCTCGGTGAGCATGCCGCCCTCGTCATAGCCGACATAGCCCGGAGGCGCGCCGATCAGCCGGGCCACGGAGTGCTTCTCCATGAACTCCGACATGTCGATGCGGACCAGCGCATGCTCGTCGTCGAACAGGAATTCGGCCAGCGCCTTGGTGAGCTCTGTCTTGCCGACACCGGTTGGCCCGAGGAACATGAACGAGCCGATCGGCCGGTTCGGATCCTGCAGGCCCGCCCGCGAACGACGCACGGCGCGGGCGACGGCGGTGACCGCCTCTTCCTGGCCGATGACGCGCTGGCCGAGTGAGACTTCCATCTGCACCAGCTTTTCGCGCTCGCCTTCGAGCATCTTGTCGACTGGAATGCCGGTCCAGCGTGACACCACCTGGGCGATGTCGCTGGCGGTGACGACTTCCGACGCCATCGGGCCGCCGGGATTGTCGGCGCTGTTCTGCTGTTCGGCCGCCTTGATCTTGCCCTCGAGCCCCGGGATCACCCCATAGGCAAGTTCGCCGGCCTTCGCGAGGTTGCCGGTGCGCTGGGCGATCTCGAGTGCCGAGCGCGCCTGGTCGAGTTCTTCCTTGAGCTTCTGGCTGCCCTGCAGGCGTTCCTTTTCGGCCATCCACTTGGTCGAGAGCGACTGCGCCTCTTCCTCGAAACCGCTGAGGTCGTGCTCGAGCCGCTCGAGCCGCTGCTTGCTGGCTTCGTCCGGCTCCTTGCGCAGCGCCTCGCGCTCGATCTTGAGCTGCATGATGCGCCGGTCGAGTTCGTCGAGCGCCTCGGGCTTGCTGTCGACCGCCATGCGCAACCGCGCCGCCGCCTCGTCCATCAAATCGATGGCCTTGTCGGGGAGGAACCGGTCGGCGATGTAGCGGCTCGAGAGCTGCGCCGCCGCAACGATCGCCGAATCCGAGATCCGGATGCCGTGGTGCAGTTCGTACTTTTCCTTGAGGCCGCGCAGGATCGAGATCGTGTCCTCGATGGTGGGCTCACTGACGAACACCGGCTGGAAGCGCCGGGCGAGAGCTGCGTCTTTTTCGATGTACTTACGGTACTCGTCGAGCGTCGTCGCGCCCACGCAGTGGAGTTCGCCGCGGGCGAGCGCCGGCTTCAGGAGGTTGGAAGCGTCCATGGCGCCGTCGGTCTTGCCGGCGCCGACCAGCTGATGCATCTCGTCGATGAACAAGACGATATTGCCTTCGGACGCGGTGATCTCGTTGAGCACGGCTTTCAGCCGCTCTTCGAACTCGCCGCGATATTTCGCGCCGGCCACCAGCGCACCGAGGTCAAGCGCCATCAGCGACTTGCCCTTGAGCGATTCCGGCACGTCGCCATTGACCATGCGGATGGCGAGGCCCTCGGCGATCGCGGTCTTGCCGACGCCGGGCTCGCCGATCAGCACGGGATTGTTCTTGGTGCGGCGGCTCAGCACCTGGATGGTACGGCGAATCTCCTCGTCGCGGCCGATCACCGGGTCGAGCTTGCCGTCGCGCACTGCCTGGGTGAGGTCGCGCGCATATTTCTTGAGCGCATCATAGCTCTGCTCGGCCGACGCCGAATCGGCAGTGCGGCCCTTGCGGATCGCCTCGATCGCGGCATTGAGGCCGCTGGCGTTGACGCCCGAGGACGACAGGATCTTGCCCGCGTCCGTGTCTTTTTCGATGGTGAGCGCCAGCAGCAGCCGCTCGACCGTAACGAACGAGTCGCCCGCCTTGGTGGCCGCGGTCTCGGCGGTCTCGAACACCCGCGCCATTTCGCGGCTGAGATAGACCTGGCTGTCGCCGGAAATCACCGGGATCTTCTTGAGGGTGGCTTCGATGCCGGCGCGAACCGCCTTGCTGTCGCCGCCGCTGCGGTCGATCAGCCCGGAGCAGAGCCCCTGGTGGTCATCCATCAGCACCTTCAGCAGGTGCACGGGGGCGAATTGCTGGTGGCCGCGCCCCAAGGCCATTTGCTGCGCGCTCTGAATGAAGCCGCGCGACCGCTCGGTGTATTTTTCGATATTCAAGGCAACTCTCCTTTTGCCGCGCCGGCTCGCCCATATCTGGCGCGGTCCGGTCGCTCGAAGCGTTGATTAGGAATAGCCCGCGAAGCGGCACTGCTCCTTGACTTCACTCAAGATATAGGGCGGCCCCCGAAAAGAAAAAGGCCGGGCAAAACCCTCTCGCAGAGAAATTCGTCAGAGCCCGTGGCCTGTCCTCCGGGCCCTTCCCGAACGCTGTTCGGCATGCTATCTCCCGAACATCGTTAGAGAGGATGAGCCAGATGGCCGTGACCCGTGACGACGTGATTCACACCGCCATCCAGCTGCTGCAGGAGGTGGGGCTCGATGGCCTGACGCTCAGGCGGCTGGCGACCGAACTCGGCATTTCGGCCCCGACGCTCTATTGGCACGTCCGCGACAAGCGCGAACTGCTCGACCTCATGGCCGACACCATGATGATCGATCATCGCGCCAAGCAGCCGCCGTTTCCGGTGGGTCTCGAATGGTGGCAGGTCATCGCCGAAGGCGTGCGCCGGCAGTTCGACGCCATCATTGCCTATCGCGACGGCGCCCGGGTCGTGGCCGGCAACCGGCCGACGCCCGGTGCCCTGCCGATGATCGAGCGCTATCTGAAAGTGTGGATCGATGCGGGGTTCTCGCCGGATGAGGCGATTGCGACGCTTCTCAGCTTCGGCGACTTCGTGGTCGGCTCGGCGCTCGAGTATCAGGCCGAAAACGAACGCCAGCGGCTGCAGACCGACACCGACCGGGCCGATCTGTGGAAAGCCATGGAGGCCTATCCGATCCTGCGCGCCGCGAGCGCGGCACGAGCCCTGCTCCCGACCCGCGACAGCTTCGAGCATGGCCTGGGCCTGCTGATCGCCGGCTTGCGCCAGCGCCAGGCCGAACTCGTGGCCGAAAAGCAAAAGGCCGCGGAACAACCGCGGCCTCAGCCATCCGATCGAAACTAAAGTCAGTCGCCGACGATGGTCGGATTGACCGCCGTCAGGAAGGCCGGCAACTCGCCGACATCGGGCTGCGGCGCATTGGCGGGATCGCCGGTCGGTGCGCCATCGAGCGGGCCGCGGCCGCGGCGGCGGCGATTGCGGTCGCGCGGACGGCGCGCTTCGCCACCTTCGCCGGTCGCAGCGTTGAACGCCTGGCCACCCTCGCCGGAACCCTGCTCGCCCGAGACGATCGCCGCCGGGGCGGCTGGCTGCTGCTGCGCCTGGGACTCGCCGGAGTTGTCGTCGCTGTCGGACGAATAATTGCCCTGCTGGTCGGGCTGGCGCTGCGGCTGGAATTGCGGCTGCGGCGGCTCGGGCGAGGCAAACCGATCGTTGATCGGCTCGAAATCGTCGTCGTCCTGATCCTGCGACTGGCCGAACTGGTCGACCCGCCCCTGGTTCTGCGGCTGCCCTGCCGCGACGATGCGGAAGTAATGCTCGGCATGCTGCAGATAATTTTCGGCCAGCACCGGGTCACCCGACGACTGCGCGTCGCGCGCCAGCTGCAGATACTTCTCAGCAACATGGGATGCATTGCCGCGGACTTTGACGTCGGGACCGTTGGACTCGAAGTTCCGGCTCAGCGGGTTGACGTGCTTGCGCCCGCCATTGTTGTTTCGTCCGCGCTGGCGGTTCTTGTTGCTATTGTTGTTGTTGTTATTCTGGTTTGGTCTCATCGGTCGCGATACGCCTTGAAAATGAGCCTAGGGATGTTGGGTGTTCTCAGGCCCGCGGCGCGCTGGCGCCCATGCGGGCTGCCGGAGTGGGGCGGGGTCTTGTCCGAGAGCTGTTCTGGCTGAACCACTTTTTGCTCATCACGTCAGGCAGGGGTCCGTACAGGAAATACCCTTGCTGGCAATCCAGCATCGCCGATGAGCGGGTGGCCGTCACCTTGGCGCTCAACCAGCGCCATCGACAGCAAGGGGAAGCTAGCCGCTTCGCCGGGGATTTCCAAGCGAAAAATGCCCTTTGTGCCCCGGCTGGTTTCCCTTTCCTCAAGAATGGGAAGCGAGGACCACCCGATCAAGACCCGCCAGATCTTTCAGCACCTCGACCCGTCCGAAGCCGGCGCGGCCGAAGATCCGGCCGACGACATCGCCCTGGTTGAAGCCGATCTCGAGCACGGCCAGCCCCCCGGGGTTGAGGCGCCGGACGGCCTGCGCGGCGATCGCCCGATAGGCCTCGAGCCCGTCCCAGCCGCCATCGAGGGCGAGTTTCGGATCGAACACCCGCACTTCGGGCGACAGCTCGTCGATCGCACCGGTCGCGATGTAAGGCGGATTGGAGACGATCAGATCGAACAGCGCCGTGTGCGGGACCGCCTGCCACCACGATCCCCGCCGGAACTGCAGGCGGTCGGCGACCCCGTGCTGCCGGGCGTTCTGCTCGGCGATGGCGAGCGCCTCATCCGACATGTCCGTTGCGGTCCCTTTGGCCCTCGGAACGGCGCTGAGGATGGAGACCGCGATGGCCCCGGTACCGGTGCCAAGGTCGATGAGGCTGCTCGAGGGCTTGGCTTCGAGGAACGCCACGGCCTCGGCCACCACCTGCTCGGTCTCAGGTCGCGGATCGAGGGTGGCGTCGCCGAGAGCGAAATCGAGGCCCCAGAATTCGCGCCGCCCGATGATGCGGCTGACGGGTTCGCCGGCCAGCCGCCGCAAGGCAAACTGGTCGAGCAATTTGGCCTGTTCGTCGCTGACCGGATCGCGCTCGCGCCGGACCAGCGCCATGGCGTCCATGCCGAAAGCGGTCTGCGCGAGGAGGCGCGCGTCGAGTTCTGGGGTGTCGAGGCCGTAGGCGCGAAACCGGTCGCGCACCTGCCGCCAGGCGAGGCCGATTGGCGTCGCGCTCAATGCCCGCCGTCCATGGCGGCCAGCTGTGCCGCCTGGTCTTCGGTGGTCAGCGCCTCGATCAGTTCGTCGAGCGCGTCGCCGGCGATTACCTTGTCGAGCTTGTAGAGGGTCAGATTGATCCGGTGGTCGGTCACCCGGCCCTGCGGAAAATTGTAGGTGCGGATGCGCTCCGAGCGATCGCCGGAGCCGACCTGCTCGCGCCGCTGGTCGGACCGGGCGGTGTCGCGGGCGTCGCGCTGCGCCTCGTAGAGACGGGCCCGCAGCACCACCATGGCCTGCGCCCGGTTCTGGTGCTGGCTCTTGAGGCTCGAGGTCACGACGATCCCGGTGGGCAGATGGGTGATGCGGACGGCGGAGTCGGTGGTGTTGACGTGCTGGCCGCCGGCGCCCGAGGACCGCATGGTGTCGATGCGGATATCCTGGTCGCGAATCTCGATGTCGATGTCCTCGACCTCGGGCAGCACCGCGACGGTCGCCGCCGAGGTGTGGATGCGGCCCTGCGCTTCGGTCGCCGGTACGCGCTGCACGCGATGCACGCCGCTTTCATATTTGAGCTTGGCGTAGGCGCCCTTGCCGGAAATCTTGGCGATGACTTCCTTGTAGCCGCCCATATCGCCCGGGCTTTCTTCCATCAGCTCGACCTTCCAGCCCTGGAGGTCGGCGTAGCGCTGGTACATTCGCAAGAGATCGCCGGCAAACAGCGCCGCCTCGTCGCCGCCGGTGCCGGCCCGGACTTCGAGAATGACGTTCTTCTGGTCGGCCGCATCCTTGGGCAGAAGGAGTATGCGGATCTCGCTCTCCATCTGCTCGATGCGGGGTTTTAGTTCGGTGACTTCGGCATAGGCCATCTCGGCCATGTCCTTGTCGCCGGATTTGACCAGATCCTCGGCGGCGCGCAGCTCGTCGGTCGCCTTGCGCCACGCCGTGATCGGCCGCACCACCGGCTCGAGCTCGGCATATTCCTTGGAGAGCCGCACATACTCCTCGGCCGACGGACCAGACGACAGCGCCGCCTCGACGCTGTCGAAGCGCTTCTCCAACTGGATCAGCTTGTCTTCCGGAAGGGCGGCCATGATTGTCTAGACGACCAGTCCCTGCTTGGCGGCCAGATCGACCAGCAAGTCGCGGATGCCGACGCCGGCCTGCCCTTCTCCGAGCGCTGCGGCGACAGCCGCCTGGATCGGCTTCAGCTCGAGCCCCATCACCATTTCCTTGATCGGCCCGATGGCCGGCGGGCTCATCGACAGCCGCGTCATGCCGATGGCCATCAGCGCCAGCGCGTCGATGGTCCGGCCGGCGAGTTCGCCGCACATGGTGATCGGGACGCCGTAGCGCTTGGCCATGTCGACGATGTGGCGCAGGGCACGCAGCCGCGGCAGGGCGATCGGGTCATAGGCCTTGGCGACGCGCGAATTGGCGCGGTCGGCAGCATTGAGGAACATGATCAGGTCGTTCGAGCCGATCGAGACGAAATCGGCCTCGGGCAGCACGCGGTCGAGCTCCCACAGCAGCGACGGCACTTCGATCATCGCGCCGATCTCGAGTTTCGAAGGCGGAGTCTGGCCCGAACGGATCAGCCGGTCGAGTTCGAGCTTGACCACCCGCTTGGTCTCGACGAACTCCCAGGTCTCGGTAACCATGGGGACGAGGATCTTCATCGGCCCTCCATCGGCGGCCGTCAGCAGCGCGCGGACCTGCGTGCGCAACAGGCCCGGCCGGTCGAGCGCGAGGCGCAGCGAGCGGAAGCCCATCGCGGGGTTCTCCTCGGGCGCCGAGCGGAGATAGGGGATCACCTTGTCGCCGCCGATATCGAGGAGGCGGAAGACGATCGGCTTGCCCTGGCTCAGCCTGATGGCTTCGCGATAGAGGACGATCTGCTCGCCGACCTTGGGCAGATGGCTCGCGATCATGAACTGCAGTTCGGTGCGGAACAGCCCGACGCCCTCGGCGCCGGTGTCGTCGAGCATCGGCAGATCGGCGACCAGCCCCGAATTGTGCAAGAGCGTGATGGCGACGCCATCCTTGGTGATCGACGGCTTGTCCTTGAGCTCGAGATAATGCGCCCGCCGCTTGGCGCCGACCCGGACCTTGTCGACATAGTTCTGCTGGAGGTCGGCCGTTGGCCTCAGGAACACCGTGCCGGCCTGCCCGTCGACGATGATGTCGTCGCCGTTCTCGCAGACCGAGACGATATTTTCGGCCTGCCCCACCGCCACCAGCCCGAGCGAGCGCGCGATGATCGCCACATGCGCGGTGGCGCCGCCCTCTTCGAGGACGATGGCGCGGAGCCGCGTGCGGTCGTATTCGAGCAGTTCGGCGGGCCCCATGTTGCGCGCCACCAGAATGGCGTTCTCGGGTAGTTCGCGCGTCGTGCTGGCCGAACCGTCGCCGGTGAGGACCCGCAGTAGGCGGTTGGCCAGATCGTCGAAATCGTGCAGCCGGTCGCGGATATAGGGATCGGTCGAGCGCAGCATGCGGGCGCGCGTGTCGTTTTGCACTCGCTCGACGGCGGCTTCCGCCGTGAGGCCGTTGGCGATCGCCTCGTGCAGCCGGTCGACCCAGCCGCGATCGTTGGCGAACATCCGGTAGGTTTCGAGGATGTCGCGGTGCTCGCTGCCCGACTGCATGTCGCCGTGGCTCAGCATGTCGTCGATCGAGAGCCGCATGGTGGCGAGCGCGTCCTCGAGATGCTGGATCTCGAGATCGGTGTCTTCGGCGATGAAATTGGTGACGACAACGCGCGGGTCGTGCAGCACCACTTTGCCCAGCGCAATGCCTTCGGTGAAGCCGGCGCCGTTGAAGGTGCGCGGACGGCGCAGGTCGATGTCCTGGCCGGGCTTGATCAGCGTGTCGAACTCGGACGTCGCGATCATTTCGGCGAGGATGGTCGCCGTGGTCAGCATCGCCTCGACTTCGTCTTCGCCGTAGATGCGCGCGTCGCTGTTCTGGACGACGAGGACGCCCAGCGTCTGGCCGGCGCGCAGGACCGGCACGCCGAGGAAGGCGTTGAACGGGTCTTCGCCGGTTTCCGGGCGATAGGCAAAGGCCGGATGCGCCGGCGCCTGTTCGAGATTGAGCGATTCCGCCTGCGCGGCGATGAGGCCGACGAGGCCCTCGCCCAGCCGGAGCGTCGTCATGTGCACCGATTCGGGCTTCAGGCCCTTGCTGGCGAACAGTTCGAGCTGGCCGTCGTCGCGCAGCACATAGAAGGAGCAGACGTCCGCCCGCATGTTTTCGGCGATGAGATTGACGATCTTGTCGAGGCGATCCTGCGAAGCCAGAGGCTCCGCCATGGTTTCGCGCAACTGCCGCAGCAGCACGCGAGGACCGCCGATCCCTGTCGCCATACCCTCTTTGCGGCCCCGCACCGCCTCCTTTGAGCATCGCCGGGAAGACTGCTGTCCCTCAGCGACGCGACCTGTGACCGGCCGGAGGCGCAAGAATGCGGGAGAATCCCGATCAGGCGCCCGGCTTGTCGAGTCCGTAATACGTATGGAGCGCCCTGACCGCAAGCTCAGCATATTCGTCGTCGATCAGCACCGAGGTCTTGATTTCGGACGTGGTGATCAGCTGGATGTTGATGCCCTTGTCGGCGAGCGCCTTGAACATCGAGGCGGCAACGCCCGCATGGTTGCGCATCCCGACGCCCACCACCGAGACCTTGGCGCCGCCCTTGGAGCCGGTAACGCGCTGGTATTCGATGATTCCCGAGGCCCGCGCCGCCTCGAGCGCCTTGACCGACTTGTCATATTCGCTGTCGGGAACGGTGAAGGTGATGTCGGTGACCGACCCATCGTCGGAGATGTTCTGGACGATCATGTCGACGACGATCGATTCGTCTGCCAGCGCACCGAACACCGCCGCGGCAACACCCGGCTTGTCCTTGACGTCGCGCAGCGTGATCTTGGCCTCGGCCTTGGCGAGGGTGACGCCCGAAACGATCTGCTTTTCCATGATCTCATCCTCATCGCAAACCAGAGTACCGGGCACGCCCGGGGTCCCGTCGGGCGCAATCTGCGGCGCATCGGGGTCATCGAAAGTCGAGCGGACGACCAGCCGGACCTTATAGGCCATCGCCATCTCGACCGAGCGGATCATCAGCACTTTGGCCCCGAGCGAGGCCATTTCGAGCATTTCCTCGAAGGCAATGCGGTTGAGCCGCCGCGCCTTGGGGTCGATCCGGGGGTCGGTGGTGTAGACGCCATCGACGTCGGTATAGATGTCGCAGCGGTCGGCACTGACTGCCGCGGCAATCGCTACGGCCGAAGTGTCCGAGCCCCCGCGGCCGAGCGTCGTGATCCGGCCCGAGGGCGCAATGCCCTGGAAGCCGGTGACGACCGGCACCCAGCCCTCGGTCATGCGCTTGTCGAGTTCGGTGGGGTCGATTTCGACGATCCGCGCCGCGCCATGCGCGTCGTCGGTGCGGATCGGCACCTGCCAGCCCTGGAACGAGCGGGATTCGATGCCCATTTCGCTGAGCACGATCGCCATCAGACCCGCCGTGACCTGCTCGCCCGAGGCGACCACTGCGTCGTATTCGCGGGCGTCATGGAGTTTTGAACTCTCATTGACCCAGCCGACGAGCTCGTTGGTCTTGCCCGACATGGCCGAAACCACGACGGTCACCTGGTTGCCGGCGTCGACCTCGCGCTTGACGTGCCGCGCCGCCTGCCGGATGCGCTCCACAGTGGCGACTGACGTGCCGCCGAACTTCATAACGATACGAGCCACTTATGCTCCCCGCGCCGAACTCAGAACCCGGCGGTACGCTTCAGATTTTGCGGGCGGACATGCCACAAAGCCCCCGTACTAGCAAGGCGGAGAGCGTTTTAGGGCAAACGACGGGAGGTCAGCCGGCCCAGCTGCGCTGCAGCGCATGCCGGCGGTCGCGGTCGGATTGGCGGACGAGGCGCGCTTCGAGCAGCAGGCGGCGAATTTCGTCTTCGTTGGAGCTGCGGCTCATTGCCCAGCTCTGGCGGCATTTGGGGCAGGCGAGAATCTGTCCCTCGCGCACCCGCTCGGCATTCTGCCGGAAATAGTGCCCGCAGCACGGGCAATGGGCTTCGACGCTAACCATTGGAAAAGACGCGAGCCTCCTGAGCTCCCGTCCAGACTGTCACAGAACTGTCACGAGGGGATTAATGGCGGCCGCCCCCCGCGCCAAACTGCGCCTTGCGCCGGCCGGAGGTTCGGCATTTTATGCGCCCCATGACCGACACCCTGACCGACACCACCATCAATGCCGAAGAGATCGCCAAGTTTTCGGCCATGGCCGACCAGTGGTGGGACCCCACCGGCAAGTTCGGCATCCTCCACAAGTTCAATCCCGTCCGGCTGAGCTACATCCGCGAGTGGGCGCTGAAGCAGTTTTCGCGCGACGGCGCCGACCGGCAGCCGCTCAAAGGGCTGAAGCTGCTCGATATCGGTTGCGGCGGCGGGCTGCTGTGCGAACCGCTCACCCGGCTCGGCGCCGAGGTGACGGGCATCGATGCAGGGGCCAAGAACGTCGCGGTCGCAAAGATTCACGCCGAGCGGTCAAGACTTTCGATCGACTATCGCGCCACCACATCGGAAGCGCTGGCCGCCGAGGGCAAGGTGTTCGACATCGTGCTCAACATGGAAGTGGTCGAGCATGTGAGCAATGTGCCGCTCTACATGAAAAGCTGCGCCGACCTCGTGGCGCCGGGTGGCCTGCTGGTCTCGGCCACGATCAACCGCACGGCGCGGGCCCTCGCCTTTGCCAAGTTCGGCGCCGAATACGTGCTGCGCTGGCTACCGCGCGGCACCCATGACTGGAACAAGTTCCTCACCCCCGACGAGCTCAAGGCGCTGCTCACCCGCAACGGGCTGAAGATCGTCGATGAGACCGGCGTGGTGTTTCACCCGCTGGCCGACGAGTGGAAAAAGAGCCGCGACATGGGCATCAACTACATGGTGCTGGCGGAGCGACCGAGGAGCTGAGATCCGGCGGCGCGTTCGCAGCGTCGCTGGTCCTGTTCGAGACGAAGCCTTTACCGGTTGCTGGCAGCATCGCGCCCATCGCCACGGGCTTTTCGATGACGCTTTCCGATATGCGCCTGCTGCGCAACCAACAGTCCCTGGCGCGCCTCAACAAGGCGCTGCCCGACCCGTTTCCGGGCGCGGTCCTCCACCATGCCCTGACGCGCCGCTGGACGCCGCCCACTCCCCGGCTCGCCATCGACAGCTATTGGCGCACCCATCCGCTGCGCGCCGACCGGCTGGCGCGGGCGCTTGCCGCCCGCAACGGTGCCCCTGAGGGATGGACCTGGCGACTCAAATCCGACGCCGAAGCCGACCTGCCGCAGAGCTTTCGCGTCCCGCCGGCGCCGTTTCGCGAAACCGCGTTCGCTCGTGGCCCCGGCTTCTGCTGCGTCTGCGGCCAGCCGGTCTACCGGCTGGGCTGGCACGAGGATCTGTGGTCGCGCGGGCCCAACAAGAACGCGATCTGGCACACCGCCTGCGTCGCCGCCTGGCAGCTGTGGAACGCGCCGAGCGAACAGGCGATCCTGCTGCGGCGGCTGCAGCAGCGGCGCTGTTCAACGACCGGCGCCCGGTTGTGGAAGACCTCGGAGGTCGACCATCGGGTGCCGCTGTTCAGGGTCTGGCGCGACCACCGCGATACGGACTGGCCGACTCTGCTCGGCTATTGGGGCTTGCCCAATTTGCAGGTGATCAACCGCACCGCCCACACGGAAAAATCCGCCGCCGAGGCCTTTTCCCGGCGGCGGAGCATCGCGGCTGCGTAGGGCAAATCAGGCGGCAGCCGGCACCTTGTCGAGGAAGCCGGTGACCGCCGCGATGCGGCCGTCGCGGACGACGGCGAAGTCGGTCCCTTCGATCGGCGCATCGACGAAATCCCCCGGCCCGAGGCTCCAGGAAAAGCGCACATACTCGCCATGCCCGTCAGGCTTGCCGATCAGCCGGAAGCTGAAATTGGGGAAGCGCTGCTGCACCCCACCGATCAGCCCGTCGATTTCGGCAAGACCGCGGCCCGCCATGATCGGATCGGCGTAGGTCGCTGCGTCAGCCCAGTCCTGCGCCAGCAGTTCCCTGCGGACGGCCGGGTCGGGCTCGTTCCAGAGCGCAATGTAGCGCTCGGCGATGGTTGTTGCGTCGGTCATTTTCGAACTCCGTTGGCTCACCTGTCGATCAGGCAATCCCGATCCTGGGACCGGCCGCACGCTGGGTCGATTACCCCCGAGGTAATGGCGCGGCGATCCGACCAAGGCTAGGTTCGGCACCATGAGCACAGCCCTCCCGATCGGTGAACAATTGCGCGACTGGCGGCAGCGCCGGCGTCTCAGCCAGCTCGACCTGGCGCTCGAGGTGGAGATGTCGACGCGGCATCTGAGCTTCGTCGAAACCGGCCGGGCGCAGCCGAGCCGCGACATGGTGCTGAAACTGGCCGCCGAACTCGACGTGCCGCTGCGCGAACGCAACGCCATGCTGCTTGCGGCAGGCTTTGCGCCGGTGTTCGCGGACCGGCCGCTCGACGATCCGAGCCTTGCCCAGGCGCGGGCCGCGATCGACACGCTGCTCGCCGCGCATGACCCCTTCCCGGCCCTCGCCATGGACCGGCACTGGACGCTGGTTAGCGCCAACCGCTCTGGTATGGCGCTGCTCGAAGGGGTAGCGGCGCATCTGCTGAAGCCGCCGGTCAATGTGCTGCGGCTGAGCCTCCATCCCGAGGGCGCGGCGCCACGGATCGCCAACCTCGCCGAATGGAAGGCGCATCTGCTGCACCGGCTGCGCAAGCAATTCGAGGCGAGTGCCGATCCGGCATTGCTCGACCTGCTCGAGGAACTGCGGCTCTATCCCGCGCCGCCGGCGGAAAAGCCCGATCCGTCGGCCATCGCCGTGCCGCTGGTGGTGAGTTCGCCCCGCGGCACCATGTCGTTCCTGTCGACGACGCTACTCTTCGGCTCGCCGCTCGACGTGACGCTGTCGGAACTGGCGATCGAGCTGTTCCTCCCCGCTGACCCCGCAACCGTCGAGCGGTTGCGGGCCGCGCGGGGGTAGATCAGCGGAGGCTGCTGAGGGTCGCGAAATCCTCGGCGGAGAGGTCGATCGCGGCGGCGGCGGCGTTTTCCTCGAGGTGGGCGACCTTGCCGGTGCCCGGGATCGGCAGCATGACCGGCGAGCGCTTCAGCAGCCAGGCGAGCGCCAGCTGGCCGCCGGTCGCGTTGTACTTTTTGAGGAGCGCCGCGAACGCCGGGTTGGAGGCATCGGTGTTGCCGCCGTCGATCGGGCGCCATGGGATGAAGCCGAGCCTATTGGCCTCGCAGTAATCGAGCACCGCTTCGCTGTTGCCGTCCGTCATCGAGTATTTGTTCTGGACGCTGGCGACCGGGAAGAATTTCTGCGCGGCCTCGATCTCGGCGACGCTGACTTCGCTGAGGCCCGCATGGCGGATCAGCCCCTGCTTGACGAGGCTGGCAATCGCGTCGAACTGCTCGTTGGCCGGCACCTTCGGGTCGATCCGGTGCAACTGCCACAGATCGATCCGCTCGACCTTGAGCCGCATCAGCGAGGTCTTGACGCCCTGGATCAGGAATTCCGGCCGGCCGATCGGCGTCCAGATGTTGGGGCCCTGCCGGGAATGGCCGCCTTTGGTGGCGATCACCACGTTCTTGTAGGGCGCTAGGGTCTCGGCCAGCAGCTCTTCGGAGATGTAGGGGCCATAGGCCTCGGCGGTATCGATGAAGTTGATGCCCAGCTCTGGCACCCGTCGCAGCGTGCGCTTGGCTTCATCGGGATCGGAGGGCGGTCCCCAGATGCCGTTGCCGGTGACGCGCATCGCGCCGAAACCGAGACGGTTGACGATCATGTCGCCGCCAATGGCGAACGTGCCCGAACGGGACGCATCGGGTGTGGGCATGGCAAGTCTCCTTGGATTAGGCGGAGACTCTATCGGCGATTGGCGATGGAAGGCAAGCCGGTAACGTTTTTTCGCCCTGCTGCGAACCGTTTTGGCGCGCCGGCCCCTCTTATCAAGGCAAAGCAACAGGAGCGCCGCATGTTCTACCGCAAGAATCTCTTCGCCTGGGAGCAAATGATCCGGGTCATCATGGGAGTGGCGATGGCCGGCTACGGCCTGTTCGGCCTGCCGGGGGGCTGGCTGGGATATGGACTGGCCGCTATGGGGGCGTTTCTCGCCGTGACCGGGGTTTTCGGCTATTGCCCGGCCTGTGCCATGATCGGCCGAAAGCCAGTTGGAAAGCCCTGATGGCCCAGCGACCATCGACCGAACTGATCGTTTCGGCGCGCGACGGCGACGTCGGGGCGATCGCCTTGCTGCTCGCTGCCGCCCAGCCGGACATCCGGCGCTATGCCCGGGTCAGTTGCAAGACCGCCGACGTCGACGACGCCGTACAGGACGCGCTCTGCCTGCTGCACCGGCACATCGGCCGATTGCGGGCCGTGTCGGCGTTTTCGAGTTGGCTGTTTGCGGTGGTTCGCCGCGAGTGCATTCGACTGGATCGGATGGCCCGCGGGCGAAGGGCTCCAATCGAGGAGATCGAGAACGATTTCCGCTTTGCGGCGCGCCCCGAGACCGAATTGCGGATGGACCTCGCCGGGGCCATCAATTCGCTGCCCGATCACTACCGCCAGATCGTCGTGCTGCGTGATATCGAGGAACTGACGATCGACGAGATCGCCTTTGCCATTGATGCCAGTCGCGAAGCGGTCAAGGCCAGGTTGCACCGGGCAAGACTGCTGCTGCGGGAGTACCTGCAGCGCTGAAGCTAGTTGTGCTCTTCGGGGAGGTTGGGCAGCGGCATGAAGTCGACGCCTTCGTCGATCAGGGCGGCGACTTCCTCGCGGGTCGCCTCGCCATAGATGCCGCGCGTATCGACTTCCTTGAAGTGGATCTTGCGCGCCTCTTCGGCGAATTTGTCGCCGACATAGTCGGCCTCGCTGGTCACCTTGTTGCGCAGCGCCTGCATGGCCTCGCGCAACTGATGGTGTTCCGGATGGCCGATCGATAGCGCGATCTTTTCCGAGCCCGAGCGGCTGACCGACGGCGCCATCAGGGCCTTTTCGACCGACGTCGTCAGGCATATCGGACAGGTGACGAGACCGCGCTTTTTTTGCGCGTCATAGGCGGCGGCATTGGAGAACCAGCCATCGAACTTGTGCGATCTGTCGCAAATCAGGGAGTAATGGATCACGCCAAATATACCTCTTAGCGCCGTCAGCTTGCGCCCACAGGGTTAACGGATAGCGAAAATTCGCGAGCGTTCGCAAGTGCCGGTACCTTACCGCGCGCTACCGCGACCTCGCCCGGATCGATATCGGCCACCAGCACGCCAGGGCCGTCGCCGCCGAGCTGGCCGAGGATCCGGCCCCAGGGGTCGATGATCATCGAATGCCCCCAGGTAGCACGGCCGTTTTCGTGCTGGCCGGCCTGGGCCGCAGCAATCACGAAAGAGCCTGTTTCGATGGCCCGCGCGCGGAGCAGCACTTCCCAATGCGCCTCGCCCGTCGGCACCGTGAAGGCGGCGGGGGCCGCCAGCACCTCGGCGCCGGCCATCGCCAGCGCGCGGTGAAGGGCCGGAAAGCGCACATCGTAACAGATGGTGAGGCCA
>JANXSI010000527.1 GCA_025352765.1 Devosia sp.
TGGCGCGGGCGCCGAAGCGCTCGAGATGCAGGCCGAGCCGCTCGAGCGTCGGCGCCGCGTCCTCGAGCCGGGCGCAGTCCTCCTCGGACAGCTCGATCACCTGCGGGATGAGCTGCATCTGGCTCGCCACCGGCCCGCTCGCCAGCTCCGCCTTGAACTTCTCATACGTCAGCCGCTCATGCGCCGCATGCTGGTCAACCAGCACCAGTGAATCGCCGTTCTGCGCCACGATGAAATTCTCGAACATCTGCGTCCGCGCCGTGCCCAGCGGATACTCGACATCGTCAGGCGGCGCATACGCCTCGTACCGGGCACTCGGCTCCGCAAACCCTACAAAGCCCGCAGTCGGTTCTCCCTCCACTCTGTGGGGAGGGGGGACCACGCGAAGCGTGGTGGGTGGGGGGGCGCCTGGGCCACCAGATCCGCTCCCCACCATCTCCGGCACCCGGAAGGCCGCCATCACATCATCCGCCACCGTCGTCGACGCCCGATAACCGGCCTCCGCCAGTGCATCGGTCACCGCGCGTATCACCGCCGAGCGCACTCCGCCGGCGTCGCGGAAGCGGAGCTCCGTCTTGGCCGGATGCACGTTGACGTCAATCGCCGCCGGGTCGACCGACAGGAACAGCGCGATCGCCGGAAAGCGGTCGCGGAAGATGAAATCCGCATAGGCCGCCCGCACCGCGCCGAGCAGCACCTTGTCGCGCACCGAGCGGCCGTTGACGAAGTAGAACTGGCTGAGCGAATTGGCCCGCGAATAGGTGGGCAGACCCGCGAGCCCCCCGACCACCACGCCGTGCCGCGTCGTCGCCAATGGAACGGCGTTCTCGGTGAAGTCGGTGCCCATCACCTGCATCACCCGCGCCGCCAGCGCCTCGCCGCCCGGCCAGTTGGTCGGCGACCGGTCGGATCCGTCGAGCACGAAATGCACCTGCGGGTTGGCCATCGCCAGGCGCTTCACCACATCGCTCACCGCCGCCGCCTCGGCCCGGTCGGACTTGAGGAATTTGAGCCGCGCCGGCACCCCGGCAAACAGCTCGCGCACTTCGACGATGGTGCCGCGGTTCATCGCCTGCGGCGTCGGCCCCGATTTCACCGACCGGTCGACCGTGACCCTGAGCCCCGACTCCGCCAGTGCCGGCCGCGACATCACCGTGAGCGTCGCCACGGCGCCGATCGAGGCCAGCGCCTCGCCGCGAAAGCCGAGCGTACGGATATCGTCGAGTCCGTCATCGGCAAGCTTGCTCGTCGCATGCCGCTCGACCGAGAGCAGCAGATCGGCGCGATCCATGCCGATCCCGTCATCCTCGACCCGGATCAGGCTGCGCCCGCCCGCGGCCGTGGTCACCACGATCCGGCGCGCCCCGGCGTCGATCGCATTCTCCACCAGCTCCTTCACCACGCTCGCAGGCCGCTCCACCACTTCGCCGGCGGCGATGCGGTTGATTAGGTCCTCGGGCAACTGGCGAATGGGCACGGGCGATTCTCTGCGTGAGCGCGTTCAGGAAAAGTGGATACCGGTTTTCCGGTTCGAACGCGCGAAAGACTCAAAAGAGCGTCCCGCAGTTTAGCGCGGCGGCGAAACCTGCTACCACCCGGAAATGGTCAGAACCCCGATGGATCTTGCCCTCGCGTTGGCCGAGGAGGCCGCCGAAGCCGGCGAAGCGCCGGTGGGTGCGGTGATCGTCGAAAATGGCGAGATCCTCGCCGCCGACCGCAACCGCATGCGCCAGATGAACGATCCCACCTGGCACGCCGAACTCGCCGTGATCCGCACCGCGCTCGCTGCCCGCGGCACCGGCCGGCTCGACGGCTGCGACCTCTACGTGACGCTCGAGCCCTGCGCCATGTGCGCCGGCGCCATCGCCCATGCGCGCCTCCGCCGGGTCTATTACGGCGCCGAAGATCCCAAGGCCGGGGCCGTCGACAACGGCGTGCGGCTGTTTCAAAGCCCCAGCACCCACCACCACCCCGAAGTCATTTCCGGGCTCGGCGAGCGGCGGGCGAGCGAAATGCTGAAGGCGTTCTTTGCGGGACTGCGAAAATAGGCACGATGTCATTCGCGCGAAAGCGGGAATCCAGACCGGGCCTTCGGACGTCCGAGAACGTCGCATGGATTCCCGCCTTCGCGGGAATGACATCTCCAACCGGACTGCGGGACTAATCCCCGGCCCGGTTGGTCTCGCCGGTCTTCATGATGAACTGCTCCACCTTGTGGGCGAGGTGGCGCTTGAAATTGTCCTTGTCGCGCTGCGCGGACTCCATGATTTCCTTGACCCGCCAGAACTCCAGCGCCCCAAACACGCTG
This sequence comes from Devosia sp., assembly GCA_025352765.1. Lineage (GTDB taxonomy): Bacteria > Pseudomonadota > Alphaproteobacteria > Rhizobiales > Devosiaceae > Devosia_A. The sequence goes on from JANXSI010000527.1 coordinate 2,309, forward strand.
AGGTGCGGGCGGATGTAAACGTCGGGCGGGTAGGCGGCCATCATGTGCGCCGTCAGCGAATGCATCATGATCTGCGCCGAGCCGAACCACACGTCGAGCGCCCGGTGGTCGACCTTGTCCATCTTCTCGGACGGATCGCCGTTGACGTCGATGCCGACAAGAATGTCGCAATCCGCCGCGGCCTGGTCGAGCGGCAAGGGGTTCACCACGCCGCCGTCGACCAGGAGGTGGTTGGCATGCTTGACCGGCTTGAACAGGCTCGGAATGGCGATCGAGCCGGCAATCGCCGGCCGCAGCAGGCCCGAGTTGAACACCGCCTGGTGCCAGCTCTGGAAATCGGTCGCCACCACATAGAGCGGGATCTTGAGGTCGCGGAAATCGTCCGGGAAGGGCTGCGGCAGGAAGGCCTCCACCACCCGCGCCGCGTCGAGCTGGATGTTGAAGCCGTTCTGCACCAGCCCGCCGAGATTGCGGATCTGCGCCCCCCACAGCCGGCTGGCGATGATCCGCATCGTGCCCAAGACGCTCATCGCGTGATCGCGCAATTCGGCGCCGCTCATGCCGTTGGCCCAGCCGGCGCCGATCAGAGCGCCGATCGAGGTGCCGGCAATGGTGGTGGGTTTGAGCCCCAGCTCGTCCATCGCCTCGATGAACGGAATATGCGTCAGCCCGCGCGCCGAGCCGCCGCCAAGCGCCACGCCGATTCTCGGCATGCCGTCGCGTTTGGGCTGGACGATGGGGGGTTCGCCCTGGCGCAGGGCATCAACGATTTCGGCTCCGCGGTGTTGGAGCGGGGTCAGGTCGTCCGTGGTTTGAACGTCATGAGCCATGGTGAACAGCTATGCTGCGCCTCGAATGTTTATAAGACCTTCCGAGCCGCTCGCGGGAAAATGCTTACCGATAAGGCTAACGATCGAGCCGGGCGTTCCGTTCACGCGAAATCGCCCGCCAGCCGATATCGTGGCGGTGAAAGCCGTCCGGCCAGTGAATCCGGGC
>JANXSI010000547.1 GCA_025352765.1 Devosia sp.
CGTCATGACAACTCCTTTCAAGCGTTCCGAACCGTACCATGTTATAAAACAGTCATAGTCGTTGTCGACGGCTTAACGCGCCCGTGTAAAAGGCGGTGTAAATCCCCCCGCCGATGCGCTAACGATCCGTCTGAGTGGCCCACACACCGGGCGTCTGAGGGGTTCCGGCATGCTGCCGCTGAACAGGGAACAGGAGGCCGCATTCGGCCTCGAACTTGCAGCAAAGCGGCAGGAACATGCCGATCTGGATGCCGCCATCCACACGCTCGCGTCGTCGGGATTCGCCGACCAGATGCTGATCCAGCGCCTCAAGAAGCGAAAACTTTCCCTCAAGGACCGCATCGTCCAGCTCGAGAACATCCTCTTGCCCGACATCATTGCTTGAGGCGCTGGGCGATTTCCGCTAAACGCCCGGCTTCACGAGGGTTCGGGGTATGGCCAAGCCAGTGGTCGCGATCGTCATGGGCAGCCAGTCCGACTGGGCCACGATGAAACGCGCTGCCGAAACCCTGCAATCGCTCGGCGTGCCGCATGAGGCGCGGATCGTCTCGGCGCATCGCACCCCCGACCGGCTGGTGAGTTTTGCCAAGGGCGCAAGGGCCGAAGGCTTCAAGGTGGTGATCGCCGGCGCCGGTGGCGCCGCCTACCTCCCCGGCATGATCGCCTCGATGACGACGCTGCCGGTGTTCGGCGTGCCGATGCAGACCAAGGCGCTCGGCGGCGAGGACAGCCTGCTGTCGATCCTGCAGATGCCCGCCGGCATTCCGGTCGGCACCCTCGCGATCGGCGAGGCGGGAGCGACCAATGCGGCCCTCCTCGCGGCGGCCGTGCTGGCCCTCCTGGATCCGGCGATCGATGCGGCGCTCACCGCTTTCCGCGAGGCGCAGACCGCCAGGGTTCCGGAATTTCCCAAGGATGAGTGAGGCGCTCCCCCTCGGCGCGACCATCGGCATTCTGGGCGGCGGCCAGCTCGGGCGCATGCTGTCGCTCGCGGCGGCCCGGCTCGGCTTCAAGACCCACATCTACTGCCCGGACAGGCACAGTCCGGCCTTCGAGGTGACGCCGCATAAGACCCTCGCCGCCTATGACGACCTCGGCGCCCTCGCCGCCTTTGCCGAAATGGTCGACGTCGTCACCTATGAGTTCGAGAACGTCCCCGCCGGAACCGCCGAATACCTGGCGGCCCTGAAGCCGCTGCGACCCGGCGCCCGGGCCCTGTCGATTTCGCAGGATCGCCTGGCCGAAAAAGCGTTCATCGGCGGGCTCGGCATTCCGGTCGCGCCGCACCGCGCCATACGTGACGCGGGCGACCTGACGGCGGCCATGCTGGCGCTCGGTGCTCCCGCCGTGCTGAAGACCACGCGGCTCGGCTATGATGGCAAGGGCCAGCGCAAGGTGACGAGCCTTGACGACGCGACCGCCGCCTTTGGCGAGCTGGCGCCGCATCCCCTGGTGCTCGAGGCCTTCGTGCCGTTCGTGCGCGAGATCTCGGTGATCGTCGCGCGCGGCGTGGACGGCACCACCGCGGCCTTCGATCCGGCAGAGAACGTCCATCGCGACGGCATCCTGTTCACCTCGACCGTCCCGGCCGGGATCAGCGCCGACACCGCAGCCGAGGCGCTGCGCCATGCCACGCAGATCGCGACGGCCCTCGGCTATGTCGGCGTGCTGGGCGTCGAATTTTTCATGCTGGCGGACGGCCACGTGCTGGTCAACGAGATTGCCCCGCGCGTCCACAATTCCGGCCACTGGACCGAGGCGGTCTGCATCACCGACCAGTTCGAGCAGCATATCCGCGCCATTTCCGGCTGGCCGCTGGGCGATCCGCGGCGCCTCGCGGGCGTGGTGATGGAAAATCTCATCGGCGACGAGATCGGCGCCATCCCCGATGCGCTCGGCCATTCGATCCGCCCGCACGCTTACGGCAAGGCCGAGTCGCGCCCCGGACGCAAAATGGGCCACCTCAATCGGGTTGCGCTCGATTCCCCGCAGAAATAGGCGTTCTTTGCTGTTTCGACCGGTGGACAAGGCCTGAGCCTTCCACTATATACGCGCTCCACGGTGACCGGCTACGTCGGTCGGCGCGATGGCTTTTGGCGACCGCGCTCGTATTCAACAACTGATGACGATTTACGAAGGGCGGATCCGCTTGCAAGTAGTTGTTCGCGATAACAATGTCGATCAAGCGCTGCGCGCGCTGAAAAAGAAGCTGCAGCGCGAAGGCGTGTTCCGCGAAATGAAGCTGCGGAACTACTACGAGAAGCCCTCCGAGAAGAAGGCGCGTCAGAAGGCCGAGGCCGTGCGTCGTGCCCGCAAGCTGGCCCGCAAGCGCGCCCAGCGCGAAGGTGGTCTGCCGGCGACGCCGGCTCCGGGCGCCGCCGCCCGTCCCGCCCGTCCCGAGCGGGCTTAGTGCTCACGCCGCCTTTCGGGGCGGCGTTTTGCCTTTTGACGTTGCGTTTCTAGACTACAGCCCTCCCCCGTTGGAGAGCGTCAATCCAAACAAACCTTGAGGGAAATCTCATGAACAAGCTCGTTGCCGCCGTTGCGCTCGCCGCACTCGCCCTGACCGGCGCCACCGCCGCCAATGCCGCTCCCGCGAACCGGGTGCAGGTCGGCGTGCTGACCTGCACGGTCGATCCCGGCATCGGTTTCCTGATCGGCTCGGACAAGGCCCTGAGCTGCGCGTTCAAGCCGTCCAAGGGCGGCAAGGTCGAGCACTATGAGGGTTCGGTGAAGAAGCTCGGTCTCGACATCGGCTTCACCGGCGGCTCCAAGATCGCCTGGCTGGTGTTCGCCGCCGAGAGCGGCGCCTGGAAGAAGCATGCGCTGGCCGGCACCTATGTCGGCGCCTCGACCGAAGCCACCATCGGCGTCGGCCTTGGCGGCAACTGGCTGGTCGGCGGCTCCAAGAAGTCCTTCGCGCTGCAGCCCTGGTCGGTTCAGGGCCAGATCGGCCTCAACTACTCGCTGACCTGGACGGCGCTGACCCTGCAGTA
>JANXSI010000589.1 GCA_025352765.1 Devosia sp.
CCCGCGAACCATGACGGCGGGGATCGGGCTCAATCCGGGGCGCGAGGCGCCCCTGGTGTAGTGCGTTGGGCAACGACAATCCGTGGGCCGATGAGTTTGCCGTCGTCACCGGCGCGTCGGGGTCGATCGGCGCCGCGATTGCCGATCATCTGGCGCGGCTCGGTGCCCGCGTGGGTGCATCTGATCTGACCGTGGGCGCGGCCGCTCCGATCGGCGACCGACGCGCGTTTGCATCCGTCGACGTCACGCAGTCGGCCGCAGTCGACGCCTGGATCGCCGACCTCGATAACCGCTGGGGCAGCCCGACCATCGGCATCATCTGCGCCGGCATCTCACGGGCCGGGCGACTGATCGAGACGTCCGACGCGGACTGGACCTCGGTGATCGACGTCAACCTGACGGGGGCATTCTACAGCGCCCGTGCCGTGATCCGCCGGATGGTTGCGGCCGGTCGCGGCGGGCGCATCGTGTTTGTCGGCTCTTGGGCGGCGCACTCCCCGCATCCGCACATTGGTGCCTACTCGGCCTCCAAGGCGGGCCTGCGCGCGCTGGCGCAGACTCTGGCCCTCGACCATGCAGCCGACGGGATCCTGGTCAACGAGGTGGCCCCGGGTATCGTCGATGCGGGTGTGTCGGCACAGTTGTTTCGGAGCGACCCGGCTCTGGAGCGGCGCACCCGCGCCGCCATCCCGGACGGCTCGCTGATCTCCCCTGACGACGTGGCGCGCGATGTCGCGTTTCTGTGCTCGCCCGAAAACCGTCATACCACGGGCGCGGTCCTCGTTTCGGATGGCGGCCTGTCGCTGGCGTCCAACATGAACCCAGGGACACGCAGGACCTAGCGGCCCGCAACCGAAACTCCGACGGTCCTCCCTCATGCGAGTGCGTTTCGCCCGTTCAGTGATGCGAACCGGCCTTTCTTGGCTCGGCTTCAGGACGACCGGGGTCCGGTGACGCATCGTCCGGAGGCTGGTGGACGGCCCGACCATTTCAAGAAAACTCCGCACTGCACCGGAAAATCACCATTTGATGTGAGGCGCGCTCACAACGTCGCCGATCAGGGTCATCCTCGCGAACCGATCGCCGTGGCGAAACCGCCTCAGGGATCGCCACAAGGAAGAGCACAAGGAGACCCCCTATGGTTGCCACCGCCATCCTCATCATCGCCCACACACCGATCTGGGTCTGGGTCCTCTATGCCCTGCTGCTGCTTCTTGGCTTGCAGCGCACCCGCGACAGTATCATCCAGGTCTGGCGCATGCTGACCCTGCCTTGCGTCGTCACGTTCCTTGCGGTCCTTACCTTCATCGGCGCCGGCCCGTCCGCGCTTCCCGTCATGCTGATCGGTGTGGTCGTCGGCAGCGCTGCGGGCTGGCAGCTCGAGCCTCATGGGGCCTCCCGCCGTCTGGCCGACGGCCGGCTTTGGCTGCGAGGCGAATGGCGGTCTTTTGCGCAGATCGTGCTGGTCGAGATCTTCCGCTATGTCACCAGCGTGGTCGCGGCGATGGATCCCACGCTCAACGCCGACCCGACCTGGCACTTCCCTACGCTCTTCATTTCAGCGACCCTTTCGGGCGTGTTTGTGGGTCGCACCGCAGCGAGGCTGCGGCTCTACGTTGCCGCGGCGGCGACTGCCTGATGGACGAGCGTGGGACGTCAGAGGGGCTATGCAAACGGCCCTCTCCCAATCGGCTCTTGTCTGTCAGCGCGGGCCGCAGCACTGTGGTCCATGGCCAATCCGCTGATTGCGACGAAACTTCAGATCCCCAGGCCTCGCCGCGACCTTGTGCCACGCGATCGGCTCAGGGCTACGCTCGAGCACGGGACGCAGTCGCGTTTCACGCTGATTTCTGCTCCTGCGGGCTTCGGCAAGACGACCCTGCTCGCGACGTGGCTGGCCGGACGAACGCACGACGCGCACGCTGCGGCCTGGGTGTCACTCGATCGCTCCGACAACGAGAATGCGGCCTTCTGGACCCACCTTGTCGCCGCCCTGCAACAAGCGGCAACCGGCCTTGAGCGGGATCTCCCTGCCCTGTTGTCCGATGAGCAACGGCCCGACCGCAACCTAACCGTTTCGCTCCTCAACAGGCTGGCCGACCTTAAGGGCGAACTCGATATCGTTCTCGACGACTTTCACGTCATCGATGACGCCGGGATCGTCGACGAACTCGGTTTCTTCCTCGACCACTTGCCGCCTAACGTCCACCTCGTGATCAGCACGCGCTCGGATCCGCCGCTACCGCTGGCGCGCTTCCGCGCCCGAGGAGAGCTGGCCGAGATCCGGTCGGCCGACCTCCGGTTCCGGCCCGGCGAGACCGCCGACTATTTCGCCGAGGTCATGAAGCTCCACCTTGCCAGCGATGAGATCGCCCAGCTCGGGCAGCGCACAGAGGGCTGGATCGCGGCACTGCAGCTGGCCGCGCTTTCGATGCGCGGGCGCGACGACGTATCCCGGTTCGTTGCGACCTTTGCGGGAAGCGACCGCTACGTGGTCGATTATCTCGTCGAGGAGGTCCTGCGGAGCCAGCCAGAAGAGGTTCGGCGCTTCCTCTACGGGACGAGCATCCTTAGCCGCTTCACCGGCGACCTCTGCGACGCTGTCATGGGTCTGCGCGGAAGCACCGCGACGGTCGAAATGCTCGACCAGCAGAACCTCTTTGTCGTGGCGCTGGATGATCGACGACACTGGTATAGGTATCACCACCTCTTCGCCGATGCGCTTCAGGCGCACATGCAACAAGCAGATCGGCACCGCCTCGCCGAACGCCATCGTACAGCCAGTGTGTGGTTCGAAGCCCATGGTGACCGCGGCGAAGCCATTCGCCCTGCTCTGGCCGCTTCGGACTTCGATCTCGCGGCGGAATTGATCGAGCGCGCTATGCCCGAGATGCAGCGGCGGCGGGACAACAGCCTGCGTGCGCTGATCGAAGCTCTTCCCGATGAATTGGTAAGACGACGCCCTGCGCTGAGCATCGGGCTCGTCGGGCCGCTGCTTCAGGCAGGCCTGGTCGACGGCATTGTGGATCGCCTGAACGAGGCCGAGGGCCGGCTTCGCGACGAGGGTCCCGATGCACTTCGAAAATACGTCGCGGCCATTGAACTTTACCGCTCGGCCCTGGCGCGGATGCGTGGCGATCTGGAGGCGGCTACCACGCATGCCAAACAGGTCTTCGACCTTGCTCCCACAGATGCTTACATTGAGCGTGCCGGTGCTGCGGGCTTTCTGGCGATCGTCGCCTGGTCTAAAGGCGACCTCACACTGGCGCAACGACATTGGCGAGAATGCACCGAAGGGCTGCTGCATGTCGGTTACCGCTCGGACGCCCTCGGCACCCTTTATGCTGTCGGCCAGATCGCCCTGGCCCAAGGGAACCTCGATGAAGCCGAGCGGATTTTTAGGCGGGGACTGAGCATCGCCGCCGAAGGGAGCGGCAGTGCTCTCATCGGGTCCGCCGACCTCTGCGTCGGCCTGGCGGAGGTCGCGCTCGAGCGGAACGATCTCGCTGCGGCACGAGACTGGCTCAAACAAAGCGAGTCGGGCGACCTTCGGGGCATGCCGCAATCACCATCGCGCAGACTGGTTGTCCACGCGGGCATCGCGTTTGCCGAGGGCGATCTCGCGCGCGCTCTCGCCCTGCTCGATGACGCAATGCGGCTCCACGTAGGCGATTTCTTCCCGAATGCCACGCCGATCGAGGCCCTGCGCGCGCGCGTTCACATCGCGCTGCGCGATTGGTCCGCCGTTGAGCGTTGGCACCGCGATAGCGGCATCGGGCCGGCGTTCGATACGAACTATGTTCGCGAATACGAGCAGATCACCCTCGCCCGGTTCCTTCTGGCGAAAGGAGAAAACGCGGCGGGTCTGTCACGTCTCGACGATCTGTTCGACTCCGCGGCGCCCCATGGCCGACTGCGCGCCGTTATCGAGATAGAGATGCTACGTGCGCTCGGGCTGGACGAAGCGGGCGACGCCACCGGCGCCCGATCAGCGTTGCGGCGCGCGCTCGATCTCGCGGAGCCGAGGGGACAGGTTCAGATGTTCGTCGACGAAGGCGAACCGATGGCGGCGTTGCTACGCGCGGCGGCCAAGGCGAGGGGTGCATCGCCTTACGTCCGAACGCTGCTGGCTGGTTTCGGTGCGCCTCGGCCGGCGCGCCCGATTGCTCATCCCGACCTGCTCGAACCGCTCAGCGACCGGGAGCTCGACGTGCTGAAGCTGCTGCGCGGCGAACTGAGCGGCCCCGACATCG
>JANXSI010000591.1 GCA_025352765.1 Devosia sp.
CTCGCATCCAGAGTGGCGTCTTTCGAAGGACGGTCACTCGACATCGGGATGGTTGGATTCGACGGCTACGTTTGCTCGGGGCTGCTCGAGCACAACGATAAGGTGGATTTCAGGTGCCTCATGCGGATCTCCGGATCAGGGCACCGATACCCTAGTCACGTAGTGAAAGCGGCTATGACAGGAGATACGCAACTCGGTTTGTCCCTTCGCCAGGCGGCGCGCTCATTCTTAAAGGGTCTCAGATCACCCGAGCACTCAGTTTAGCACTACCATCACCATGCAAGTCTGGCTCAGTTGAATGCACACTGGGCATCGATTGACCCGATTGGTGCGTTTGGATCGGATCCGGTCACGTCATTGCCAAACGCGATCAGGTTCATCAACGCACTATCAAAGCGATGGTCTGGGATGCTTCTGATGTGCATGCAACTCGAAAGGCCCCAAGCGTTGAGCATACCGAAGTAGATGATTGGGATGTCGTTCTCTTTGCTGTCTGCAATGAGGTCACGGACCAAGCGGATCCTGTCCTCTCGCGGCAGTCCGAAGTTGGGTTTTGGCGCATTGAGTTCGGTAAACATGAGGCGGATGCTACGTGACTTTGCAAACGAGCCAAGGTCGGCAAAGGCCTTGCTGAACGTCGCAGCGGATGGCCTCACCTGGCTATAGATCTGAAGATCGAAGCGAGCTTCCTGGTTCGTGGCCGCAGAGGCGGGCAAGGCCTGGTAGGGATAGTGAATGACGGTACCGGCGCGATACTTCGCGTTTTGCGCAGAAGCGATCATTATCGCTCGCGGCGAGTACAGGTGGAGGGCATAAGTCACGTCATCCAACTCCGGATGCGCTGGGAGTACCTGGCCCACTTCGGAGTACGGGCGGCCAGACGAGAAGAATTGGACGCCGGCGGTACATATCGCGGTACTCACCAACGACAGTCGCGGCGCGACCCGGCGGGCCGCGGCAAACTCGGACACCTCGATCTCTGTCCACGCCTTGAGGCCGCCATGACTTGGTTTGCCGTCCGTGTTGCAGAAACGCGGCTCATTGGCTGATTGGAGACTGATGTTGGTTAGTTGCCGCGCCTTGGCCTGTGCAATGAGCTCGGCGACAAATTGCGGAAAGAACTTCTGAAAATCGGGGTCACCCACCAGTGCAGCATGGAATAGCGGGTCTTTCTCCTTTCCTTTCGGATCGCTGCCGTCGAAGTGACTTCCGTTCCCCGTATAGAAGTCGCTCGGCACGATCATCACGTGAAACCCGTTCCGGTTCCAGTAGTCGATCGCGTCGATGTACGCCGCGACCACTGGGTTGTCAGCCAGATGGTCGAGCATCGCGATTTCCCTGCTCCAATGCTCTAGCTTGGCTTCGGCATAAGCCTTCGAGTAGCAGGCGTCCAGAACGCCGACATCCCTTTCCAATTTGTAGTTGCACTTGTCGTAGAACAGCGTTCCGTCCATGCCGATTTGCATTCGCATCACGCGAACGCCAGCAGCCTGAAATGCCGTGATGTCGTCATCGATCGGCTGGAAGTACCGCGTAATTGGGACGTAGACCAATTTGCCGTCACGGCGCGTAGCAGCGCCCGGGCCAGCGTTCCAATTGTTGATATTAAAGTACCATTGGCTCGCCAGCCCAACGAAGTAGCCCGAGGGAAGGGGTTGCGTTGGGTAGGCGCTATGAGCGGCCTCGATGGCTTGCTGTGCGGCGGCAATTGTGCCTGCGACTTGGTCGCTTGTCGGAACAGGCGCCAACGTAGGGGCAGCTATCCCGTAGTCCGTGATAAACGATGTAAGAGACGCTCTGGTCGATGCATTCCATCCGCCATCCACGGCGCCAGCGTAGTAACCGGCGTTGCTCAGAATTCTTTGCAACGACCCAACTTGGGAGTCGGGCTTGGCCGCAAAGGCGAAAGTGGAGAAGATAAGAGCGCCAACCGTCAGAAGCAGTCGTAGGTGTCGCATGGCTCTCTCCACGCGCCCCGTGTAATCCCAATTTTCTGTAAGTAAAACACACACGGCCGAGGCAGTCTATGGTTTCGCCGTCTCCTGGCGCAGGCTCTTGACGTCATCGGTGCTGGCGGCGCGGGTGGTATCTCCCGCCAGACGGCGCTTGCCAGCCTGCATGAACTCCTTGGACCAGGTGTAGTACAGGCTCTGGGCGATACCTTCCCTGCGGCACAGCTCGGCGATGCTGTCCTCGCCGCGCAGGCCGTGCAGCACGATCCGGATCTTGTCCTCGGCCGAGAAGTGCCGACGGGGTCGCCCGCCGGATGTTCTTGATCACCTGCTCGGCAGGCCGTTTGCAGTCGTCGATTTTGGGGTCATCTCCATTCCTTCGTCACTGCGACGAGGCCAAAAACCCTCCTTAAATCACAACCTCAAATCTGAGTGTTGATTGCCGTTTGGATCTGACCCGGGATTGTCATTGAGAAGTGACCCGGTTGGACGATGTTTCCCGTGTTGCGGGGATGGGTCAAGTAGCGGGTTTTTCCTTTCGTGTTTTGGGCGCCGCGGCGCTTGCCCTGAAGCGGAAGCTGTCGTTCCACTTGTCTGAACCAGCCGAACGGCCTTGGCTTCAAACTCTTTCGTAAATCGTCTCTTTTGCATCGTGGAGTTCCTCGTCCTTCATTGGGAACTCTCCACTTTTCCGAAGCAAGTCCACAGCCTCAGCTACACTACGCTACGGGACACGATCAAAGACGGCTTCGAGCACTCGGGTTGGACATACGTGCCGGCATAGGGTGGGGCGGCCTCGTAGAGAGACGCGTGCTATGCTATAAGGGTGGAAATATCCTTTTGCCCAAAATAGTCGATGAAACCATACTACGAAATCGTCAGGGAAACGCTTGCGCGAAACGTCGAGAACGGCAATTTGCCGGTGGGGACCCGGCTACTTGCGACGTCGGTTGCCGACCGCCTGGGAGTGAGCCGCCCCCCCGTCAAACGGGCTCTGGAACTGCTCGTCGCTGACGGCGTGATTTCCCCTCGAAGCTCTCAGGGATACATGGTCGGTCGCGGCGTGGATGACGACGAGGCCACCCGGCTCAATCTCCACCAGTTGAGCTTGGACCTCCCCAACGAACTTGGCGATGCGCTGGGTCAACCAAGCTGGGAGCGAATATACGCTGCAGCGGAAGCCGACGTGCTCGACTGCATCCCATTCGGCACCTTCCAGGTCTCGGAAGCCGCGCTGGGAGAGCATTTCGAGGTGAGCCGGACTGTCATCCGCGAATTGTTGGCCCGGCTTGATGCGCATGGGCTTATTACCAAGGATCGTTCTTCGCACTGGCTAGCGGGGCCCCTTGGAGCGCGCATGCTCGACGATGCCCACGAGGTGCGGCAGATGCTCGAGCCGAGGGCGTTGGCGGGCGTGGCGCCCAGGCTTGAGATCCAGTCCATCGAGGCGGCGCGCTCGCGTGTCGATACGGCGCTCGAACGCCCGACTGAACTGTCGACTGCAGTGCTGGGTACCATTGAGACCGAGCTTCATATTGATCTGCTGAAACCATTGCGCAACCGGCGCCTCGCCGCGGCGGTGAGGCAGTCGCAGATCTCGCTTGTCATCAACCGGCTGTTCGGCAGGTACATCGGATTCCACGACGAGGCCGCTCTGCTGCGCGAGCATCGGCTGATCTTCGACCATCTTATGTTACAGGACGCAGAAGGCGCCGCGGCCGCGCTCCGCCATCACCTCGATGCGGACCATCAGCGCAGTCGTGCCCGGCTCAAGGTTCTGTCGGTGTTCGACACTCCTGACGTCGCCCCCTACCTGACGCGGATTCACTGATGGCCCGCAAGCCGCGACTACGCGTCCTCGGGCGCAGTGAGGTCCTTCCAAGACCCATTCTCGACCGCGCCGCCACCGACCTCGGCTTCGAGATCGAGTTCGCCCTGGTCGACAGTGTCAAGGACTTACAGCGGGTGGTGACGCGGCCCGACACGTTCGACGTTTATCATCAGTGGCACACAGTCGATCTGATCTGGACGGCGCGCGCCATTCAGCCGATCGCGCTCGACAGGATTGTGCGGGGCGAGGAGATCAAAACTTCGGCGCTCGCTCAGAGCGGTGACTCACGCTCAATTGGTTCAGTCTCTAGTCAGCTCTTCGTGCAGTCGGGAGGTACGCTCTCGCCCAGGCCCAGCAACGCGGTCTCGATGCTGCCGCTCCTGCATGGAGTCGATGCCTTTGGCTATCTGCCCCAGGCCCAGAACGAGTTTCCGCGCGGTTCGGCAGCGAGCTGGGGCTGGCTGCTGGACCGGCGTCTCCACGGCCGGGTCGCTATGATGAACGATCCGGTTCTCGGCATGATCGACGCCGCCCTTGCGGTGGAAGCGGCTGAAGGCATGAGGTTCGGCGACATCGGCAACCTGACGATCGAGGAGATCGACCTCGTGGCTGATGTCCTGGTGCACAAGAAGCGGATCGGACATTTCCGCACGATCTGGAGCAATTATGAGGAGGCAGCACGGTCCATGCTCCGCGGCGGCGTGGTCCTGCAGTCGCTATTCTCCCCTGCCCTGGCGCTGCTGCGCGCCCAACAGGTACCGGTCATCGACGCGGTACCTAAGGAAGGCTACCGCGGCTGGCATGTCGACCTGTGCATCTCCGCCGCAGCCGAGGGCGAGCAGCTCGACGCAGCCTATGCTTACCTCAACTGGTGGATGTCAGGCTGGGGCGGCGCAGTGGTTGCTCGTCAGGGCTACTATTTCGTTTTGCCAGACCTCGTTCGGCCCCACCTGAGCGAGGCCGAGTGGGACTACTGGTACGCCGGCAAGCCTGCCGCGGAGCCGCTCACTAACCCCACTGGCGACATCGCGATCGCTACCGGCTCGGTGAGAGAAGGCGGGTCGCACGCCGAGCGCATGTCCCGCGTTCGCGTATGGAACGCCTTCATGGACGAGCACTCCTATCTCGTCCGGCGCTGGCGCGAGTTCCTCGACGCCTGAGCGGTGCTACGCTTCAGCGCGCCCGGAGCTTTGCGGTGCTCGCTGAATCGACTGCGCCGTCGCGGATCGCCACACCGTAGCTGCTGGCAGCTGTCTCGATGTCGATGAATCCCTCGAACACGTCGTCGAGAACGGTCGCCGGATCTCGCGCGAGCGGATCGCCGTATCCTCCACCACAGGGTCCCTCAGAGACCAGATGTTCACCGGCCCTAATCTTGTGGTACGGCACCTTGGAGGGAAGCTGCGTCTCGCCGCCGTCTGCCGCGACCAGTTTAAGCGAGGCGGTACGCCCCTCGCTGCCACCGTCGAAACCCCATGGCTTGTAGCGATGGCCATCCCCTTCGACCGAAAACCCGCCGTCCGACAACATCGTGAACTCGCGGATCGTTCCGATGCCACCGCGTGACCGCCCAGCTGCGGCGTCGTTGTTGCGCAGCTCGTAGCGGTCGACGCGAATGGGCAGATGTGACTCGATGTCCTCGATCGGATTGTTGCGGGTGTTCGCGAACAGCGTGTCAACGGCGTCCATGCCGTCAGCCTCGGCGCGTCCGCCGTAGCTGCCCTCGAGGATTTCCATGTGCACCCACTGCTTGCCGTGCTCGGTGCCAGAAAAGGCGATGACCCGCAGGTTGCCGATGCCAGCCGACACCTGCGCCGGCACCGCTTGGGCGAGCGCCTTCATGACCGTATCGGCGAGAGCGTTGCCCGGGCAGAAGCGGGCGATGACCGGTGCCGGAAAGATCGGGTTGGCGAGGCTACCGCGAGGCGCCACGATGGTGATCGGACGGCTCAGCCCTTCATTTTGCGGAATTGAACCATAGACTACGCTGTCTAGGAGGATGGAGCGCAAGGTTAGCCAGATCGCGATATCGACGGTGCCGACCAGCGGCATGTTGATTGGGCGATCGGGGAGCTGCGGGGCAGTGCCCGTCAGGTCGACGATCATGCTGTCGCCTCTGACCTTTAGCGTGACGGCGATGGGGAGATCCCGGCGAGCCGGCTCGTGGCTGTCGAGGAAACCGTCGATGAAGGTCTTGGCCGAGTAGTCTCCGTCGGGCAGCGCCGCGATGGCGTTGCGCATCAGCCGCTCGGAATAATCGAGCAGGTCCTCGAAGGCATCCATGACGGTCTTGAGGCCATACTTCTGGACTAGCAGCAAGTAGCGCTCTGCACCGATCTGCGCCGTTGCGACCTGCGCCTCCATGTCGCCGACGACCAGCGACGAGGCACGGATATTGTCGCGCAGGATCGACCACACGGCTTCGTTCTTGACGCCGGCCTCATACACCTTGATTGCCTTGAACTGCAGGCCCTCGGCGTAGGCATCGACCGCATCGACGATGCCCGTCGACCCCGGCGTCGAGGCACCGATATCCAGATGATGGGCGGTGGTGACCGAAAAACCGATCAGCGTCCCATCAAGGAACACCGGCACGGCAAAGCCGACGTCTGGTCCATGGCTCGCCCCGCCGTAAGGATCGTTGTGCATGATGACGTCGCCGGGAACGAGGGTCTGTCCGCGGGCCTCGAGCTGACTGAGGATGCCGCGCACATAGCCCGGAATCGGCCCCGACTGCAGCGGCGTCGACATCTTGCACTCGCAAAGCTGCCGGCCGGTGGCGTCGGTCAGCGCGGTGCCGAAATCCTCAGATTCACGGATGATCGAGGAGTAGCTCATTCGCATGAGCTTGTGGCCCATCTCGATGGCGATGTTTTCGAGCGCTCCGCGGATAACGGCACCGGTGACCGGATCGACGCGGGTGGATGCTGCGGCCGGGCTGGCGCTGATCTCGGTCATTTGCTGTCTCCAACGGTGATGATGATGCTGCCAGACGGATCGACGATGGCGCTAGAATCCGGGGTGAGGACGGTAGTCGAATCCTTTTGCAGGATGATGGCCGGACCGGCGAAGCGCTCGCCCACCGGCAGTGCCTCGCGGCGGTAGACGGCCGTTTCGAAGCTCTCGAGCTTACCGTCGATGCGGAAGATGCATGCGGCATGGCGCACCAGCGCGTGGGCGAAGCTGCCGCCAACCGGCGGCCTTAGGGCCTCGAGCTTTGGCATCTCGCCGATGCCGGTGACGCGGACGTTGACGATCTCGATGGGGCTGAACTCGAACGCGTGGCCGTATTCGGCCTCGTGCCGGCGGTGGAAGGCCTCGAAGGTCTGCTGCAGGGCCGCTACGGTGATCTCGCCCTCTGCAAACTTCACCTTGAGTTCGTACCCCTGTCCCACATAGCGAAGATCCCCGATTCGCTCGAAGCGAATGTGGGCAGCAGGGATATGATCGGCTTCGAAATAGTCACCCAGGTCCGATTCCATCGCCGCGATGTCCCGGTTCAGCCGGTCGAGATCAACGCTGCCCGACACCTGAAATTGCGTTCGTGTCGCGTCGTATTTCAGGTCGGTCGTCAACAGCCCCATGGCAGAGGTAATGCCCGGAAACGGTGGTACGACTACCTCGGGAATGTCGAGCATCCTTGCGACTTCGACGCCGTGAAGCGGGCCGGCACCGCCGAACGCCACGAGCGCGAACTCACGCGGATCAATGCCCTTTTGAATTGTTCGCGAGCGGATGGCGTTGGCCATGTTGGAATTGATGATGGTCAGTATGCCTTCGGCGGTCTCGTTGATGGACAGTCCAAGGCGAACTGCGAGGTCGCCCACGACCTGGCGAGAAGCCGCGACGTCAAGCCTCATGCCGCCACCAAGGAAGTCGTCTGCATCTAACCGTCCGAGGACGAGGTTGGCGTCGGTCACGGTTGGCTGGCTGCCACCCCGTCCGTAAGCCGCCGGCCCCGGCACAGCACCGGCCGACTGGGGGCCGACCCGGAACGCGCCGCCACGGTCGATGTAGGCGATCGAGCCGCCACCGGCGCCCAGGGTATGGATGTCGATCATCGGCATCAGCAGCGGGAACCCGGCGATTGAGGTCGACCGGGCGTCGGTCTCCGCGAACGTCCCGTCGACCACGATGCCGATATCGGCGCTGGTGCCGCCGATATCGAAGGTGATCAGGCGAGTCCGGTGAGCGAGTTCGCCGATCCAGGCTCCGCCCAGCACGCCTGCCGCTAGCCCCGACAGAAGCGTCAGCGTCGGCTTCTCCAGCACCATCTTCGGTGTTGCAACGCCACCGTTTGAGGCCATGATCCTGAGGTCGCCATTGACGTCGATCTCGCGCAGAGCCGTGTCGAGGTGATCGATGTATCGATCGATCTTGGGCCCGATGAAGGCGGCCAGCGCGGCCGTGGTGAAGCGCTCGAACTCCCGAAACTGCGGGGAGATGAAAGAGGAAGTCGTCACGAACGCATCGGGCATCACCTCCTTGACGATGGCCTTGGCTTCAAGTTCGTGGCGCGGATTGAGATAAGAGAAAAGGAAGCAGATGGCGACCGACTCTACGCCTTCGGCCTTCAGTTCCTCGGCGGCTCGGCGCACCGCGTCGCGATCGAGCGGCACCAACTCGGCGCCGGTCGGGGGCACCAGGCGACCGCCTACCGTCTTACGGAATCGCCGCTTGATCAGGGGTCGGCTCTGCCACGGAATCTGCTGCAGGATGGAATAATGTTCCGGCCGCTGGTGCCGGCCGATGTGGATGATGTCGCGAAAGCCCTCATTAGTGATGAGGCCGGCGCGCGCGCCCTTGTCTTCGAGCACCGCATTGGTCGCCGTGGTCGTGCCGTGGAACACATAATCTATAGCGGCCGGATCGACCCCATTTGCAGCGCAGAGTTCGCGGATCCCCGTCATCACGCCACGCGACGGATCGTCTGGGGTGGTCGACACCTTGTGGATGGCAAGAGTGCCGGTCGCCATGTCGCAATAGACGAGGTCGGTGAAGGTCCCGCCCACATCGACGCCAATGCTTTTCATGCTGCTCTCCATGCCCGAGGACGCGACCCGTCCAGACATAAGCGATACGGTACTATGGATGCATAGTCCATATTGTGCGCGCCACTATGCAGACTCACTCACTGCCTATTTACTAGGCGTCGCGGGCGTTTGCTGCGCAAAATGCTGCTTTACGCTCACGCTACGCAACACGGTCGACGAAGGATTCTGCTGCGAACGCTGCAAAACCCATTGCTTGGCATGAACTGTGTATACATAGTGAGGAGTGCCGGCGGAGGAGCTGGCGACGCGACAGGCAAGCAAGGGGTAAACAAGATGAAGTTCCTATCGAATGCGATCGGCCTGGGGCTCGCATTGAGCCTCACCGGAACGGCGCATGCCGCCGACGATCCGGTGGCGGCCGCCAATGCGGATCTGGCCAAATACGCCAATATACCCACCTTCACCGCACCGGGCGCACCGTTTGACGCCAAGGCGTGCATGGCGGGTAAGTCCATCATGTCGATCCCGGCCTCGAGTGCCGTGCCGTTCCTCGCTACGATCGACGCATCGATGACCCAGGTCGCCAAGACTGTCGGCTTCGATTTCAAGGTCTGGGAGAATCAGGGTCAGGTCGCACAGTGGGTGCAGGGCATGGACTTTGGTACCTCTAACAAGTTCTCGCTGATCGATCTGCTGGCCGGCGTCGACCCCAATTCCCTCGCCCCCCAGATTAAGGCGGCGACCGACAGCGGAGCGCTCGTCACCGCTTCGCACGTCACAGGCTTCGACGTGCCAGTGCCGCCCTATGTCTCGGCCGCTATCCCGATCGACTACAAGGCCGCCGGCAAGCTCCTCGCCGAGTGGGCCATTTCCAAGACCGGCGGCAAGGTGAACGCCTTGGTTTTGGTCACCAACGAAGTGCCCTCGACCGTCTCAATGGTCAACGGGCTAAAAGAGGCGTTCGCCACCAGCCCGGACAGTAAGTACAAGCTGGTCGACGTCTCGATCGCCGACTGGGCCACCAAGATTCAGCCCAATGTGCAGTCGGCTGTCATTGCGGACCCGTCAATCAACTATGTCATCGCGATCTACGACTCGATGGCGCAGTTCATCGTCCCGGCGCTGCAGATTACCGGCGCGTCCGATCATGTTAAGGTCGCGGCGTTCAACGGCACGCCCTTTGTGGTCGACATGGTGCGGAACGGTCAGGTGGAGATGGACATCGGCGAGAACCTCGACTGGATTGCCTACGGCCTGCTCGATGCACAGATGCGTCTCGTTTGCGGCCTGCCGGCTGTGACCGACCCCAAGATCCCGTTTATGCTCTTCGACAAGAACAATGCGGCTTCGGCCGGCAACCCAGCTGAACCCTCCAAGGGTTACGGCGACGCCTACATCGCCGGATTCAAGGATCTATGGAAGCTCTGACGCAGAGCGTCGAAACAACACGCCAGGCGGCGGGGACTACCCCTGCCGCCTCTTGCACTCTTCGCCTCGAGCACCTCTCCAAGTCTTTCGGCGGCGCACGGGCGCTCGATGATGTCAGCCTCGCTGTTGGGCGCGGCCAAGTGCACGGCCTGCTGGGGCAGAACGGCTCAGGGAAATCTACGCTGATCAAGGTGCTGTCGGGCTTTCACGCTCCCGATCCCGGCGCCCGCCTATGGGTGGGCAATGCCGAAGTCCCGCTGCCCTTGCCCGCGGGTGAATTCCGGCGCCTCGGCATCGCCTTCGTCCACCAGCACCTCGGGCTAATTCCCTCGATGACGGTGCTTGAGAACCTACTCGTGGGCAATCACGCGACCACCGCCAACTGGCGCATTTCCTGGACCTCCGCCGCCAAGCGCGCGCGTCGCCTGTTCTCCCGATTCGGGCTTGAGCTTGATCCTTTCGCCGACGTCGAGCGCCTGAGCTCCGTGGAGCGGGCGCTGCTAGCGATCGTGCGGGCCTTCGACCAACTCGAGACAACGGGGACACCGAACCGGCTTCTCGTTCTCGACGAGCCGACCCCATTCCTTCCAGAAGAGGATGTCGGCCGGCTGTTTGCCCTCGTGCGCAGCATCGTCGCCGAAGGGGCCAGCGTCATCTTCGTCTCCCACGACATCGACGAGGTGATGGAGATAACCGATCGCATCACCGTCCTTAGAGACGGCCGCGTCGCCGGAAGTATCGAGACTGCCGGCGCGAGCAAGGCCGACATCGTCCGCATGATCATCGGGCGGAACGTCGATCTGGACTCGATGCGGCCGACAAAGCGCGAACTTGGGCAGGAGGCGGCAACCATTACGGCACTCCGCGGGCGCACCGTTAGCGACCTCTCGCTCCGCGTCGCCGCGGGCGAGGTAGTGGGGATCACCGGACTGATCGGTTCGGGCTACGACGAGGTCGTGAGCCTCGCCTTTGGGGCGACCACTGCACAGACGGGATATCTGACGCTCGACGGGCAGGAATTCGATCTCAGCCGCATGACCCCGCATCGGGCTATCAAGCAGGGCGTTGTATTCATCCCCGCCGATCGCCTCG
>JANXSI010000435.1 GCA_025352765.1 Devosia sp.
ATAAGGCGGGGTGAAAGCTCCCTGGCTCTGTTACCCAGGGCAGCGCAGCACCAAGCAGAGGCAGCCTTCCCTGCAACGCTGTGCATATCCAGTCGAAGCGGCGCATACGCCCTGGACGCAAAGCTGCTCTGGCGGTCCGCGCCAGCCCTGCCAAGCTCGCCAGTGGCAGCTCCCGAGTGTGCAGGCATGCGCTGTGTTACCGGGCACAGGGCAACAGATGTGACAGCCAGCTGCCGGGCAGCCGGGCAGCTGCAGGTTTCACCTTTTGGGCGAGATGGCCGCTAGTGTCTGCGCCAGCGCTGGCCCTGTTGCTGCTGCTGCCGTGCCTGCTACCGCCGTGGCGGCTGCCGTTGCAGCTGCCTCCGCAGCCGCAGCCGCAGCCGCAGCTGTTGCTGTTGCTGGCGCTGGTGCGGTACCTATCCCCTGACCCTGAAGCACCTCAACCTGCCGTAGCTTCAAGACGATGTCTTCCGGCTTCTCTCGCTTCCCTGCCATCTTCTGGTCCTCCAAAACGGGATAAATCCTATCCCAGTGATGGACCACTTCAGAGGGGGCATGCCACTCGTTCGGCCATCCCGACAAAGCGACGTTCGACGCGCCCATATCGGCCGGTAAAGTCGCGACAGGCAAGCTCGCAGCATTGACTGCAACTGCTCATCAATGACGAGCGCGGTGTACCGACACCGGCCATTGACTCACATGAACCTTCATGTGAACGTTCATGTAGTCGATGAAGGGATGTCTAGTTGGCCACAATGGCTGAAATAGCGCGCTCACTTGGAGTGTCCGTACAGACGGTTTCGGCCGTCGTGAACGGCAAGCCTGGGATTTCTGTCGAGACGCAGCGGCGTGTGCGGGAGGTGATCGATCGGCTCGAGTATCATCCTAACCAACAGGCGCGAACGCTGCGGGGGATCAGAACGAAGACCGTTGCAGTAATCATCCCATCGATCACCAACCCCTACTTCCCGGAGTTCGTGAAGGGTATCGAGGATGAGGCGAGAGGGAGCGGACACTCGATCTTTTTGTGCAACACTGATCACGATCTCGGGCATCTGCTCGAGTATTTCTCGCTCATCAAGACGAACAAGGCCGCGGGCCTGATCTGCTCGATAGGCATCGCGGGTGAGTGGCTGGTGAACCTAGAGGTCGAAAAGCGGTTGCGGCGGTTTGCCCGCGACCAGGTGTCGGTAGTTCTCAATGGCCGGTTCCGCGAGGATCTGCCGGTCAGTGCCGTCGGTGTGACGGACGCGGAAGCAATTCATGACGCGGCAAGGCATCTCATCGAACTCGGTCATCGCCGTGTCGGCATTATTTCCCCGCCTAAGGGTTTCGCCGTAACTCAAGAGCGCCTTGCGACATTTCGCCGGGCGTTCGCCGAAATCGGCCATCCGATAGACGACGCAATGATCGTCGCGGGCGACTTCGACATCGAAGCCGGCGTGGCGGGTGCCCGTGCGCTGATGAAAAAGCGCAAGCGGCCGACAGCCATTATCGCGGCCAACGATCTTGCCGCGTTCGGCGCGATTTCTGAGCTCACCGCCTCCGGGTACTCAGTACCGAACGACGTCTCAGTTCTTGGCTTCGACGATATTGCTTTTGCCAAGGTCTACCAGCCGGCACTGACCACCATCGCGCAGCCCACCTACGAACTCGGTCAGGCCGCGTTGCGCTTGGCGATCGCGCCGCCGCTCGGGGAGAATGGGGTCGGCAAGGTCGTGACCCTTGCGGCGACGTTTGTCGCCCGGAGTTCGACCGCTGCTGCACCGTGAAGTCTTGACGAATACCGACCGGACAACCGGGCGGATCGCACGCAAAGTGCAATTGGGAGAGGGACAATGAGCTTCAACTTGACGAGACGGAACTATTTGCTCGGCACGGCCGCTTTCGCGGCCGCAGCCGCTTTGCCCCGAGTCAGTTTAGGGCAGGAACTTGCCTACAAGGGCGATATCAACATGTACTCGCTGGTGCGCACGCCGCCAGACGAGGCGCTGGACGCGCTGATCAAGAGCTTCGAGGCGGCCCACCCCGGGATTGCCATTAAGACCACGGCCTATCCGTCGGAGAGTTATGTGGCGCTGCTGACCGCGGCGCAGCAGGCGGGCGAGCCCATCGACGTGATGTTCCTCAATGGGCAAGACCTGCGGCGCTACGCCGTTGATGGAACGATGCTCCAGCTAGACGGAAAAGTGAAGCTAGACCTCTTCCGGCCCGGTGCGTTGTCGACCGGGCAGGTCAATGGCAAGACGTTCGGTGTGCCCTACAGCTCGATCTCTGGCTTCCCGCTGATCACCAACGCGAAGATCCTAGAAGATCATGGACTCACGACGCCAAAGACTTACGCCGACCTCCTCGCCATCCGCGACAAACTTGCCGGGACCGACATCAAGGTCTTCACCCATCCGGGCAAGAACATCTACCTATGGCCGGTGTGGTTCTTCACCACCTTTGGCCAGACTTCTGGCAATCGCTCGAACGAACGGACGGCCGAAATCCTGTCTGGCGCCGGGAAGTTCACCGACGCCGATGTGGTCGAGGGGCTCGACAAGATCTTTCAGTTCGGCCGCGACAAGCTGCTGACGAAGGAGATCTTCTCGATGGACGTTCCGCAGTCTCTCGCCGAATTCTCAGCCGGACGAGCACTGTTCTGGATGCACCATGAAAGCGTGACGGCCGAGATTGCGACCCAGGCCTCGCCGGCGGTGAAGCTCGATGTAAGCCTCATGCCCAAGCTGGTCGACGCAGATGTGAAGTCGAACTATCCGGGCGGCCCGAGCGCAATCGTCGGGGTCAATTCCAAGGCCGATGCCGATAGGCAGGCCGCGGCGATCGCCTTCATCGACTGGATCACCTCTGACGAGGCCAACGCGCCCATCGTCAAGTTCAACAACGGCACCGTGCCGGTGAATAAGGCGGTCCACGCGTTCGGCGGCCCGGTGGTCGACAAGCTTGTGGGCTTGTCGGACAACCTCGTCACCTATCTCGACTGGAACTGGCCGCCTGAAATCACTCGCGTCTTCCAGGAGGGCATCCAGGCTGGCGTCGCCGGCCAGGGAACTGCCCAGGACGTCGCGTCCGCTGCCCAGGTCCAGCTCGAGAAGCTCGTCGCTGGCGGCTACTCCTTCAAGGCCTAGGCAAAGGCGAGCTCCGGTGTCCTCAATGTCTAGTGACGCACAAGGCACGATGACGACCGGCCGGTCGGCTGCCCCCGCAAGGGGCGGCCGGAGGCTCGGCAGCCTCGTAGCAGCGCTTCCTTGGATATTGCCGGGGCTCATCCTATTCTTCGTGTTCGTGCAGTTGCCGATCGCCATGCAGGTCTGGATGAGCTTCGGCCCTGACACACTTAGCAAGCCGGTCGCTCTGGCGCTTTCGCAATATGTGGAACTAGCGGGGGACGGAAAATTCTGGTCGGCCATGCTGCACAACGTCCACTACGCCGCGGCCACCGTCGTTGGAAAAGTCGTGCTCGGCTTCGGCCTAGCGCTGGCGCTTAACGGCGCCTTTCGCGGCCGCGCCTTCTTCCGCGCAGTGTTCTTCCTGCCGGTAGTGATCTCCTTCGTCGCTATAGGCACGATCTGGAGCTTCATGCTGCAATACCAGCTTGGTGCGATCAATGGCACGTTGAGGGCGATCGGCCTCGGCGCGGTGGCGCCCGACTGGCTCGGCGACCCGAAACTTGCCATGTGGTCGGTGATCCTCGTCGATATCTGGAAGTGGAGCGGGTTCCACGTCGTTATCTATCTCGCGGGGCTCCAGTCATTGCCCGCCGACCTGACCGAGGCGGCCGAGATCGATGGCGCCAACGTCTGGCAGCGGTTCTGGCATGTCACCATGCCGCTAATGCACCGCTACACCATCACCAACGTCATCATCGCGACGCTCGGCGCGTTTTCAGTGTTTGACCTCATCTTCGTCATGACCAAGGGCGGACCGTTCAACGTCACGCAGGTAGCTATGACGCAGGTCTATCTCAACGCTTTCCAGTTTCAGCGTTTTGGCTACGCTTCAGCGCAGGCGACTGTGCTTCTCATCGTCATGGCGGTCGTCTCTGTCGCTCTGCTTCGCCTCAGCCAGAAGGCAGAAGCCTAATGGCGACAGACGCATTGACCCTCAATCGCCGGGCTGCCCGGACTCTGCCTTGGCTGCGCTGGCTGGTGCTTGCCATCGGCGCCGTCGCAGTTATCTACCCGATCGGGCTGTTCCTCATTAATTCGCTGAAGACAAATGCCGAGTTTGTCGTCGCACCGCTCGCGTGGCCCACGCACTGGGCCTTCGAGAACTACATCGAGGCATGGAACAAGGCCAATATGGGCCGGCTCATCGGAAACAGCGCCATCGTTTCGGTGGCGACGACGGCACTTACCATCGTACTTTCTTCGATGCTCGCCTTCGGGCTCCATGCCTTCCGTTTTCGTGGGCAAGACGCCATTCTGGCATCCGTAGTGATGACTCTAACCATCCCGGCGCAAGTCTACATCATTCCACTCTACATCGTGGTGATCAGCCTCAAGCTCACCAACAATCACCTTGCGCTGATCCTGCCCTACACGGCCGGGGCAATGCCGTTGGCAGTCGTGCTGTTTAGGAACTATTTCGCCGGCCTCCCCTATGAGCTCATCGACGCGGCACGGATCGACGGCGCAACTAGCTTTGATATCTATAGCCGCATTCTGATGCCCTTAGCGCGGCCGGTGCTCGGTGCCGTCGGCATCTTCACCTTCGTCGGTGCCTGGAACGAGTTCTTCCTCGCCTTGGTCTTCATCCAGCGCAAGGAACTCTACACACTGCCGCTCGGCACCCAGGTGTTTGCCACAAGCGAGTACTCGACCGATTTCACGCTGCTGTTTGCTGCCTTCTCCATTTCGATGCTGCCGATGGTGATCGTTTATCTCCTGATGCAGCGCCAGTTCATCGCCGGCATGGCCGGCGGCGCTTTGAAAGGATAACCATGAAGACTCTCGATCCTGTGAAGAAGGTGCGCCTCGGCTATGTCGGCTGCGGTTTCATCGCTCAACATATTCACCTGCCAAATTTCGCTTCCCTGCGCGATTGCGAGCTGGTGGCGCTGGCAGAGCTACGGCCGGCGTTGGGTCGTAAGGTCGCGGACCACTACGGCATCAAGACGCTGGTGAATTCGCATCAGGAGCTGATCGACAATCCCGAAATCGATGCTGTCGCGGTTTCAGCGGACTATATGGTGCAGGGCGAAATTGCTGCGGACCTTCTCGCGGCCGGGAAGCACGTCTTCATGGAAAAGCCGATGGCAGTCTCGATGCGCCAGGCTGAGACAATCCTTGCAGCCGCCGACAAGGGCGGCGGCCGTCTGATGATCGGTTACATGAAGCGCTACGACCCAGGCAACCTCCTGGTGCGTGAAACGGTCCGCCGCTGGCGTCAGTCAGGAGAAAAGGGACAGCTTCTCTATCTCCGCAACCACGGCTTCACTGGGAACTGGACCGCCGGCCGCGACACTACGGCGCTGATCACCACCGACGAGCCGATGCCGCCGAAATCGCGCGAGCATTTCGCGCCGGACTGGCTCCCTCCTGAATTTGTCGGCCGCTACATCAGCTATCTTCAGCAATACACCCACAACATCAACCTCGCCCGTTTCGTGCTCGACGCGGCCGCCGAGAACGTGACCGTCAAGACTGTCGACCTCGATGCGGACGGAATGACCGGGATCGTCGTCTTCGACATGAACGGCACCCGCGTGACGGTCGAGAGTGCGCAGACCAAGTTCCACGGCTGGGACGAGCACACGCAAGTTTACTTCGAACGGGGCTGGGTGCACGCGCACTCGCCAATGCTGTTCGCCAATCCGGGGCAACCAAAGGTCGAGATCTACGAGGGCGGCGACGCGCCGTACTATAGCTATCCGATCCCGACACCGATCGCCGCCTGGCACTACAAGGAGGAGGCGCAGCACTTCCTCGACGCGCTTCGCTCCGGTGAGCCGTTCCGCTCGCCCGGAACCGACGCGCTGGCCGACGTGACGCTGCTCGAAACCATCTACCGCAAACACCTGGGTCTCTAGTCCATCATGAAAACCTGTTTCAATACGATCACTGCCGGGCTCGGCAAGCGGCTCGAGGACATTATCTCGGCCTGCGGACGCGCCAAGTTCGACGGCATGGAAATCGATCTTCGCGCCATCGATGACGCGGAGTCCCGCATCTCGCTGGCTGGCATTAAGCAACTGCTCGAGGACAATGCACTCGCGCCTGTGTCGGTGATGGCATTCGACCTCGCACCATTTGCGAGCGATGACGCAGCGCTGGACCGGTTCACACGTGGCGTAGACGCGGCGCGGGCGCTCGGCGCTCCGATGCTGCTGACCTATTGCTTCGCAGCGATTCCAGAGGGGCTTGCCGAGGAGGCGGCCCTCGAGATCGCCGGACTGCGCGCACGGCGCTATGGCGAAATCGCCGGCGACATCAAAATCGCGCTAGAGCCAATCGGCCGCACCAAGCTAATGGGGGGACCCAAGGCGGCGCTCGACATCGCCGCGCGCTCGGGGCGGGGAAACGTCGGGATCATGATGGACACCTTCCACTATTATCTGAGCCAGGTGCCTGATGCTGACATCCTGTCGATCCCGCGCGATAAACTGCTGATCGTCCACGTGAACGACAGCGAGGATCGACCGATCTCGGAATTGCAGGACAAGCATCGCGTGCATGTCGGTCAGGGCATCCTGCCGCTCGACCACGACCTGCAGCTCTGGCGGCAGCTTGGCTATGACGGGTACCTGTCAGTTGAAATTTTCAACGAGAGCTACTGGGAAATGCCGGTCGATACGGTGGTCAGCACCGCCAAGACGTCGCTCACTGCCTGGCTAGGAGGCGAAAAATGAAAATTGGATTCTATACATCTACCTTCAATGATCGGGCTGCCGAAGAAGTGTTCGACTTCGCCGCTGAGGCTGGGTTCGAAGCTATCGAGATCGACGTCGGGGGGCACATCAAGACACCGGACAAAGTTGGCAGCGTTGTCGACAGTGCCCGTAAGCACGGGCTCTTCGTCTCGTCCATCACGTTGTTCGGCAACCAGCTGGACGCCGATCCGCCTCGGCGGAAGGAGCGCCGCGACCTGACGCACGCCTATGCCGGCGCAATCGCGGATGCCGGTGTGCCGATTTTCGTCATGTTCCCAGGTCGCGACCAGACGGTGAGCGACGACGACAACTACAAGAACTTCGCCGACCACGCGTTGTCCCTACTCGAGGGTTCCGGTGCGCTCAGCATTGCGTTCGAAAACTGGCCCGGCATGCAAAACGACTACATCGCGACCACTCCCGATGGCTGGGCGAGGTTGTTCGAGCTTGCCGCCGACAGTCGGCTCGGTCTTGAGTTTGATCCCTCGCACCTTGTCCGACTCGGGATCGATCCCTTCGCGGCAATGAGCGGCGTCATGGATCGCGTCAAGATACTGCATGGCAAAGACACATTGATCGATACGGCTGCGCTGCAGTCGGCGGGCTACTACGGACCGAGATGGTGGCGGTATGTGCTCCCGGGGCGTGGCCTTTTAGACTGGCGCAAGTTCCTTGCTGTGGCGCGATCGGGCGGCTTCGACGATGTGATCTCAATTGAACACGAGGATGCGGATTTCGGGTGGCCAGGGAAAGATCTTGCGGCAAGAAAAGAGGGGGAGCGACTCGCACTCACCCATTTACGAGGAGCTCTGGCCCAGTGAGTCGCTCAACGCGGAGCGGGCGGTTCGGTCGATGGATTACTGGTTATCTCTGATGAAACCTCAGTTGTTTCACAGCGACAACAAGCTAGGTTCTCGGCATCCGTTCAGTCGAAGTGCGGCGGGCTGGCGGTGAAGCCGGGACGGAGGATGAACCGCGTTGCCCCGTGACCTTCCTTGTGGCCATAGAAGCCCGAGTCCAGCTCCCGTCTGCCGCCCTCCAGCGGTTCTACAGAACTGCGGTTCCCCGGATTCCGCCGAGACATGTTGGCCGGCGGATAGAATCTGGTGGGCGTGCACATCGAACCGTCGCGCCAGTTCGGTC
>JANXSI010000635.1 GCA_025352765.1 Devosia sp.
CAGTCAGCCTGTTGTCCACCACGGCCTTCGGCCAGGACAAGAAGGCGATCAGCTGGTGGTATGAGTCCGCCACGCCTGAAAATCAGCAGAACCTGCAGACCCTGTTGGTCGAACCGTTCAATGCCGCGCATACGGACGAGGAGCTCTCGATCGACTTCCGCGGCGCCGATCTCGACAAGCAGCTCCGCGTCGCAATGCTCTCCGGCAGCGGCCCCGATATCGTCTACACCGCGGGCCCAAGCTACGTCGCGTCAATGGCCCAGGCGGGCCAGTTGCTGGCTCTCGACGACTACGCCACAAAGCTCGGCTGGACGGATCGAATCCTGCCGGTTTTCATCGAGCTCGGGAAATACAACGGCAAGCTCTACGCGCTGCCCAAGACTTACGAGACGCTTGGCCTGTTCTACAATAAAACGCTGTTCGAGAAGAACGGCTGGACGCCACCCACCACAATTGCAGAGCTCGAGGCTCTTGCTGACAAGATGAAGGCCGCCAACCTGGTGCCGTTCGGAGCGGGCAACGCGGACTGGCGACCAACCAATGAGCACTATGTCTCGATCGTGCTCAATTCGGTTGCTGGGCCCGATAACATGTACAAGGCTCTCAAAGGTGAACTGCCCTGGACGGCGGATCCGTTCGTTAAGGCGATCGATACGCTCAACAAGTGGTGGCAGGCCGGATATTTCGGACCGAACTACTTCTCGCTTACCGGTGAACAAGCGTTCGCCCAGGTCGCGACAGGGCAGGCGGGCATGGCCCCGACCGGCACCTGGAATTTCGGCAATGCTCATTATTTCAAGGACAACAATGTGGAGGCGGGCTTCATCGGCTTCCCAAGCGCCGAGGGCGTGCCCAACCCAATCTATGCCCTCGGAATTGGGTCGACGTTCTCTATTGCCGCTACATCGACCAACCCGGATGGCGCCGCGGCGGCCATCGACTACATCTTCACGGACAAGTTCTACAGCGACATCAACTCGGTCTGGCAGGGCGAATGGAACATGCCGCTGCGCGATCTGTCCAAGGTGAAGCTCGCCGATACCGTCCTCCCCCTCTACTCGGAGGCAATGAAAAATCTGGCGTCGGCCGTCGGTGCCAATCAATACGGTTACACCACCTGGACGTTCCTGCCACCCGCCACGGACACCTATCTGGTCAGCGGCATGGAAGAGGTCTGGCTGGGAAAGAGCACCACGAAGGACTTCCTCGCCAAGCTCGACGCGACGTTTAAGCAGGAAATGAGCGAGGGCAAGGTGCCGGCAATTCCGGCTCGCTAATCAACTCGCTGTAAGGGCTCGGGCGGTGGCAAACAAGCCACTGCCCGATTGACCGGGAGAGCCCAAATGCATCGCCTCTACATTGTTCCGACCCTGATCATCAATGTCGCGATCATCCTGATTCCTGCCTTGCTGACCATTGCGCTGGCTTTCTTCCAGTGGGATGGGCTATCGGCCCCGGTGTTCATCGGTCTCGGCAATTTCCAGATTCTTTTTTCGGACGGTGTGTTCTGGACCGCCTTGACCAACAACCTTATCTGGACCGCGATCTTTCTGGTGGTGCCCATATTGATGGGGCTGTTGGCGGCAACCCTTCTCCTTGTCATCCAACGCGGTCGCACCTTCTTTCAAGTCATCTACTTTCTGCCCGTGGTTATCGCGACCGCGATCACTGCCCGCGTGTGGCAAGGGATGATCTACAGCCCCGTTACCGGGATATTCGGCTTGGCAAATCGGCTTGGCATCCCGGTGATCAATCCGCTCTCCAAGACGTCGGCAGCGCTCTACGGCGTGGCAACCGTCGACCTTTGGCACTGGTGGGGTTTCCTGTGCGTGATCTTTTTCGCGGCGCTCAGACAGGTTCCTCAGGATCAAATCGAAGCCGCCAAGATCGAAGGGGCGACGTTCTGGCAGACCCTGATTTACGTTCTCCTGCCAGGGATCAGGCCGACCATCCAGTTGATGATGATTATGACCGTCATCTGGTCGTTCCTGGTGTTCGACTTCGTCTACATCCTGACACAGGGTGGACCCGCGTTCTCGAGCGAAGTTCTCTCGACCCTCGCATATAGAAAGGCGTTTTATGACCTCAATGTCGGACAGGCAGCAGCCACCGCGCTCGTGATCAGCGCGTTCGGCATGGTCGCGACGTTCTTCTATGTAAGAATTCAGTCGAGAGAAGAGGCGCTATGAGACTGGTCGAAAGTCGCACGACACTGATCCTGACCTATCTGGTCCTGGGATTTGCCGCCTTCATTGCGCTGTTTCCCATCGCTTTACTGGTCTTGAACGCGCTGAAGCCTGCGGCCCAGATCGTTCAAAACCCGCTGGCCCTACCGCAGGTCATCCGATGGGACAATTTCGCTCGGGCCTGGAAAGACGCAAAGTTCAACCAGACACTGGTCAACTCCGCAACGCTGACCGGCCTGACGATACTGCTTGTTTGTTCCACCGCGTCACTCACGGCGTACGTGCTGGCGCGTCGAAAGATTAAATCTTGGAAGATCGTCACGTTCTACCTACTGGCGACCACGACTGCTCCGATCCAGCTCTTCCTCTTCCCTCTCTATTTTGGGTTTGCCAAGCTGGGTCTGATCAACAACGTCTTTGCGGTTTCGCTCGTCTACACGGCGCTATATAGCCCGTTCGCCGTGATGCTGCTGCGGACTTATTTCCTTGCCGTTCCCAAAGAGCTTGAGGAGGCAGCCATCGTCGACGGGGCGACTCATTGGCAGGTTTTCACGCAAGTCATGTTGCCCATCGTCTCCCCAGGAATCTTGACGGTGGCACTGATCATTGGACTCTACTCGTGGAACGAGTTTCTGATCGCTACGACGTTCTTGCAGAAGGCCGACAAGTTGACGGCGGTTGTTTCGTTCTTCCTCCTCAGCGGGCAGTACAGCTCGGACTGGGGGGAGATCATGGCGGCAGCGCTGATCATCGTCCTGCCAGTCGTGGTGCTCTTCGTGCTGCTGCAGCGCAGGTTCATTGAAGGCATGGCCGGCGGATCCGTCAAAGGTTGACCACAAGACATCGAGGCTTGGGAGAAGAAACATGCAAATTCCAAACGACTATCTTGAACGCGTCTACGCGGGCGTTCTGGGCAAGCTCGTCGGCGTCTATTTGGGCCGCCCGTTCGAAGGCTGGACCCACCAGAAGATCATGCGGGAACTGGGGCCAATCGAGTATTATGTCCATGATCGGCTGAACCAGCCGCTGGTGGTGACGGACGACGACGTCGCCGGTACGTTCACCTTCATCCGCGCGCTCGAGGATTATGGCATCTCGGCGGACCTGTCGGCCGAGGACATTGGCAAGGCGTGGCTGAACTACATTGTCAAGGAACGCTCGATCCTGTGGTGGGGCGGTAACGGCAACTCCACCGAGCACACGGCCTGGCTAAACCTTGCCAAGGGAATACCGGCGCCACAGAGCGGCTCTATCGCGACGAACGGGACGACGGTTGCCGAACAGATCGGCGCTCAGATCTTTATCGATGGCTGGGCCATGGTCGCCCCTGGTCAGCCGCAACTTGCGGCTCAACTTGCCGAGAAGGCGGGAAGTGTCAGCCACGACGGCGAGTCCGTGCACGCCGCGATGCTTTGGGCCGCGATGGAAGCAGAGGCGTTTAGGTCGTCGGAGATCGATCACCTGCTTGACGTCGGACTGTCGGTCATTCCGGCCGATTGTCTGATCGCGCGACTGATCGCCGACATCAGGGCCTGGCACGCACAGAACGTCGACTGGTTGGCGACTCGCCAGCTCATCGAGGATCAGTACGGATACAGCAAATACCCGGGGAACTGCCACGTCGTCCCTAATCACGCGCTGATGATCATGGCCGTGCTCTATGCAGCGGACGATTTCCAGCGGGCGCAAATGATCGTCAATACCTCGGGTTGGGACACCGATTGCAACGCCGGCAATGTGGGCTGCCTGCTCGGCATCATGCATGGTCTCGATGGCCTCGAGACGGGCCCCGATTGGCGCGGCCCGGTCGCCGACCGACTTCTCATCTCTTCGGCAGACGGGGGGAATTCGATAAATGACGCCGTACGGATGAGTTACTACCTGACCAATCTCGGCCGGGTGTTGGCAGGCTCCGACAAACTCGAGCCGCCCAAGGGCGGGGCTCAGTTCCACTTCTCCCTTCCTGGCAGCCAGCAGGGATTTCGGAGTAGCGGCTCTGTCCCCCTCGCGCTGCGCAACGTAGAGTTCGAGGGCGGTCGAGCACTCTCGTTAGCTTTTGTTGCGATGGGGCCAGGGCAGGAGGCCGCCGTGGTCACGCCTACATTCACCGCCCCTGATGTGCTGAAGATGCGCACCTACGACCTGATGGCGACGCCCTTGGTCTATCCGGGTCAGACGGTCAAGGCGCGCATCATTGCCGGAGCGGACAATGTCGGCAAAGTTGCCGCTCGCGTCCGCGTTAGCGTATACGATGCCGACGACAAGCTTCGTTCGGTCGACAGCGATCCGATCGCGCTCAACCCTGGTCAGCAGCAGCTGCTGGAGTGGCGCCTGCCGGAGTTCGATGGACAGCCGATCGCGGAAGTCGGCATCGTGCTCACTGCCGCGGACCGGAAGGCCGCGGGCACGGTGCTGCTGGATTATCTTGGCTGGCAGGGTACGCCGTCGTTGTCGCTGCACCGTCCGCAGGGCGACTGCGACTTCTGGCGGATGGCCTGGGTCAACGGGGTCGACTTCTTCTCTAAGCGGTTCCCTCCCAGCTTCCGGATTTCCCAGGGGCAGGGGGAGGGTCTAGTCTCGCATGGGACGCGCCAATGGACGGACTACAAGGTGTCCAGCGACGTCGTCCTGCATCTCGGTACCTACGGCGGGCTGGCGGCACGGGTGCAGGGTCTTCGCCGGTTCTATGCAGCTAGGCTGCTCCGAAGCGGGCATGCACAGATCGTTCGGGTGAGGGATGCCGAAACAGTGGTTCTTGCTGAGATCGCATATACGACTGAGCTTGAGAAGACAGTCAGCATCACCCTCTCCGTTAGCGGCTCTTCGATTACTGCAATTGTCGACGGGCTAACACTCAAAGCAACCGACGATAGCGACCACGCTTTGCTCGACGGAGGTATTGGATTGCTGGTCGCGGATGGTGCACTCTCTACCGATGAAGTTCGCGTCAGCGCGGTCAACTAAAGCAAGAGCCAAGGTCCTGA
This sequence comes from Devosia sp., assembly GCA_025352765.1. Lineage (GTDB taxonomy): Bacteria > Pseudomonadota > Alphaproteobacteria > Rhizobiales > Devosiaceae > Devosia_A. Next base: position 5,171 of record JANXSI010000635.1, read on the forward strand.
TGCCGAAGAAGTAGAGCCCCCAATACAACCATGGGCTGCAGATCGCCGGTCACAACGAAGGCCATGACAACGTCCACACAAGAGATGGTGGCGCCGGCGTCCCATTGGTATTATCGCGATGACG
>JANXSI010000639.1 GCA_025352765.1 Devosia sp.
AGGGCCGCGAGGAAGCGCAGCAGCCCGGGGCCGAGCAGCAGCAGCGCCGTCACCGGCACGAGGATCGGCCGGGCGACGAGCGTCGCTGCCATGACCAGACTGATCAGTGCGGCCAGCACGGCGACGAACGCGATCCGGACCGGAAGCGTCAGGTCCTGCGCTGCGCTCGCCCACGGCCACAATTGCGTCACGCGCTGTCGCGCGTCATCCATCAATTGCCCGCTGGTCGCCCGCGTCGCACCCGTCTCGATCGTCTCGGGCGGCACGAAGCGAACCCGGGGCGCCGGCTCGCTCTGGCCTAGTCTGACCACCTGCGCAAACCGTGGAGACAGGAACACGATCTCGGCTCCGAGAGAAGATTGCCTGAGGCTTTGCATCTCGCCCAGCCGGTCGAGGTGGTCGATCCGGGGCGGAGCGGTGCGCGTCGGAGTGATCGTCGCGAATGGGTAGCCGGCCCACTTGGCAGCGCGTCGCCACACCGTGTCGTTCCCGAGCCCGAAGCGGTGCGCGCAATCGTCCAGGGGATCGACGCCGAGCCGCGCCGCGTCGCCCAGATATCTGCGGGCGATTTCGTCCGTGTTGCAGTTGTCCCGCAACACAAAGCGCAGCAACGCGATCGCTTCGATTGTCTCTGTCACCGGCCGCGACCCCCAATGCGGCGCCAGTCCAAAACAAATCTAAGTACAATTGCGCATAGTGCTAATCCGAATGGCAGCAATTGCAAGGGCCGCAAGCGCCTCGCCAAGCCCGTCAAATCGCGCCATAAGCACAGCAATTGAGTTGCGGACCTCTCGATGCGCACCCTTATCGCCCTGATCATGCTGTGCTTTGGCGCTTCGGCTGCCGTCGCGCAGGTGCTGCCCTACCACGCCGATCCCAGCGCTCGCGATCTGGCCCCGAATCTGACCGCGGTGCCCAGCATCCGGTTCCTGACCACCGCCGATTTCCCGCCCTTCAACTATCGCGACAAGACCGGCGAACTCGTTGGCTTCAATGTCGACCTCGCGCGGGCACTTTGCGCCGATCTCTCGATCACCTGCACACTCCAGGCCTGGCCATGGGAGCAGGCCGGCAAGGCGCTCGAGGACGGGCAGGGCGACGCGCTGATCGCCGGCGTCGCTCTGACGCCGGAAAATGGCGCGCTCTTCGATTTCTCGAATATCTATCTGATGCTGCCGGGCCGCTTCGTGACCCTCAAGGACGCTGTCGCGTCCTTTGCCCCCGCGGCGCTGGCTGGCAAGACCGTGGCTGTGCGCAAGGGCACGTCCCATGCCGAGTTCGTCCGGCGCTATCTGCCCGATGCCAAGCTCCGGGAATTTAACACCGAGACGGCAGCGCTCGAAGCGGTGCGCGACAAGCAGGCCGACGCCTATTTCGGCGACGCCATGCGGGCCAGCTTCTGGCTCAACGACAATCCCCCCTGCTGCGCATTCGCCGGCCAGCCCTATTTCCGGCCGGACCTCTTCGGCGAGGGCCTCGCCGTGGCGGTCGCCGCCGGTCACGACACGGTCCGCCAGGCGATCGACTATGGCCTCGTCCGGCTCAAGAAGTCGGGGGCGCTCGACGAACTGTACCTGCGCTGGTTCCCGGTCGGGTTCTACTGAGCCGGCGGTTCCGCCCGGCGCAGCCGCGCCTTGGCCGAGGCCTCGATCGCCGCGGCCACCAGCCCGTCGAGATTGAGCTTGTCGCGGATCATTTCGAGCAGCCGCAGCTCTTCCTGCGACAGCCGCACGTCGACCGCCGCGACCTCGACCGCCAGCGCATAGGCAGTGTCTCTGAGGCGCGGCGGGATGGCACCGAGGATCATGTCGAGCACCTTGTCGAGGTCAGAACTGTCCTTGACCAGGTCCAGCGCCTCATCGGCGACGCTCGACAGCGTTTCCGGATCAAAGCCGTCGAACACCGGCAGGGTCGTGACGAGGCTGCCGATGACCTCGAGCTCGCGGTCGCTCACGGCGGCGTCCGATGTTGCCGCCACCACCATCAGGTGGATCAGCGCGTCCTGGGTCGAGAGGGTCATGGCTTGGCTTTCCGGTCAGAAGTTCCGCATACCTAGGGACGAGGGACGCCCTTGTCCAGCCGCACCACCATTGACTTTGCCACGGGCCATGGGGCAACACGGCTCACCCTGCCGAAATCGCGCACAAAAGGCCATATTTCCGTGTCCGACGCCCCGCTTCCGAGCCTTGATCCGCAGTTCTTCGATGCCGCCCAGACCGCCAAGGCCTGGCCGTTTGAGGAAGCCCGCAAACTCGTGGCCCGGCTCAAAAAGACCGGCAAGGCCGAGGCGCTGTTCGAGACCGGCTACGGCCCCTCGGGCCTGCCGCACATCGGCACCTTCGGCGAAGTGGCGCGCACCACCATGGTTCGCACCGCCTTCCGGCTGCTCACCCGCGACGAGATTCCGACCCGCCTGCTGTGCTTTTCCGACGACATGGACGGCATGCGCAAGATCCCCGAAAACGTCCCTGACCGGTCGTTTCTCGAGCCGCATCTGCACAAGCCGCTCACCTCGGTGCCCGACCCGTTCGGCGGCGAGTATCCGAGCTTTGGCGACCACAACAACGCCATGCTGCGCCGTTTCCTCGACACGTTCGGCTTCAACTACGAGTTTGCGAGCGCCACCCAGTACTACAAGTCAGGCCGCTTCGACGCCGCGCTGATCCGCGCTGCCGAGCGCTACGACGACATCATGAAGGTGATGATCCCGACGCTCGGGCCCGAGCGGCAGGCGACCTATTCGCCGTTCCTGCCGATTTCGCCGCAATCGGGCCGGGTGCTCTACGTGCCGATGAAGGCCGTCGACGCCAAGGCCGGCACCGTCACGTTCGACGACGAGGACGGCACCGAGACGACGCTGCCAGTCACCGGCGGCCACGTGAAGCTGCAGTGGAAGCCGGACTTTGGCATGCGCTGGTATGCGCTCGGCGTCGATTTCGAGATGTTCGGCAAGGACCACCAGACCAACGCGCCGATCTACGACCGCATCTGCGAGATCCTCGGCGGCCGCGCCCCCGAGCACTATGTCTATGAGCTCTTCCTCGACGACGTCGGCCAGAAGATCTCGAAGTCCAAGGGCAATGGCCTCACCATCGACGAGTGGCTGGCTTACGCTTCGCCCGAGAGCCTCGCGCTCTACATGTTCCAGAAGCCGCGCGTCGCCAAGCGCCTGTATTTCGACGTCATCCCGCGGGCTGTCGATGAGTACTACCAGTATGTCGCGGCGTTCCAGAACCGCACCCCGGAGGAGCGGCTCGAAAATCCCGCGTTCCACATCCACGCCGGCCATCCGCCGGTGCTCGACATGCCGGTGACCTTCAGCCTGCTGCTCAATCTGGTATCGGCCGCCAACGCCGAAGAGACCAGCGTGCTCTGGGGGTATCTGACGCGTCGCATGCCGGGCGTCACCAAGGCGACCAACCCCGAGCTCGATCGGCTGGCGACTTACGCGGTGCGCTATTTCAACGACAAGGTGAAGCCGACCAAGGTCTTCCGCGCCCCGTCGGACAAGGAACGCGCGGCATTGCAGGACCTTGCCGACCAGCTCGCGGGCAAGGATGGCTGGAGCAACGAAGATCTGCAGAACCTCATCTACGAGGTCGGCAAGACGCACCAGTTCGAGCCGCTCAAGGATTGGTTCGGCGCCATCTATCAGGTGCTGCTCGGTGCCGACCAGGGACCGCGCTTTGGCTCGTTCGTCGCCCTCTATGGTGTCGCCGAGACCCGGCAGCTGATCGCGAACGCGCTGGCCGGAAAACTGATCAAGGCTGCCTGATCGAAGCGGCGCCTAGAGCGCCTTTTCATAGAACACCAGCCAGTCGCGCAGGTCGTCGGACAACTCGTAGTAGGGCGCGGTCCGCGCGAACCCGACCCGCTCATAGAGCCGGATCGCATCGAGCTGGTTCTTGCTGGTGTCGAGCCGCATCGAGGCATAGCCGGCGCGCTGTGCCGCTGCGATGATCGCCTCGGCCAGGCCTCGGCCGACGCCATGGCCACGGAACGCGCCGGGGACGAACATGCGCTTCATCTCGCACCTGCGATCGCCGAGATCGCGCATGGCAACGCACCCCGCCGGTTGCCCGTCGACGAGAGAAAGCAGCAGCGCCCCTTGGGGCGGCGCGTACTTGCCCGGCAGGCCGGCGAGTTCGGCTTCGAATGCGCTGGCGTCGAAGTAGCGATCGATCCGCTCGATGTCCTCGATATGGGTCGCCCGATGCCAGGCGACGAACGCCCGGATGAGGGCGCGCACCCGGTCGAGTTGCTCTGTGGTCCTGGCTTCGACGATCTCGATCATTGCTTCCATGCGCTGCTCCCCGCACCTCAGAGTAAAGCCTTGCTCTCGTCTAGTCGCTTCTCCTGAGCCGAACCTGAACGAAGTTTAATGAGAGTCACGATTGCGTTTAAACCGCAACGAACACCTCGTTGCAGGTGTTGTTGCGCGCAGAGGGGATCACAAAGGAGTTCGCTATGATCAAGACAATTCTCGCACTCGCCACCGTCGTCGCACTCGGTGCATCAGTACCGGCCTTCGCTCAGGACACCAGCGGTTCCAATGGCCAGATCGTTAACGGCCATGGCGCCGCCGGCAGCGTCGCAAATCGCTATCATGCCGATGGCCCAGGCTATGGCTACATCAGTCGTGGGGCGGATGGGACCTGCTACCTGCACACCCGCAACGACGTGCTGGTGGTTCGGTGCCCGGCCTGATCGCCCGTCTACGTCCGACAAAGGCCGAGAGGGCAGGCACACCTAGGTGTGGCTGCCCTTCTCGCTTTTTCAGGAGGCAAAAAAGCCCACCGTACGCTGGAACGCGAGTTGCGCGGCGTTCGCATTGAACTCCGGCCGATCCTGTTCGGCGAACCACTGCTGGGTCCCGGCATAGCTGTATGCTGCATTGGGCGGTCCCGCCTCCGCGAGGGCCATTGTTATCGCACTCATGTCCTCGGCGCTCTCGAAAGCGTCGTCCTCGGCGAAGTGCATGAGTGTCGCCACCCGCGAGGGCACCAGCTTGCGCGTCGCGTAGTAGACCACGAGCCGCCGCAGCGGCAGGGCGGCGTCCGACCGCAGCCCTGCCGCTGTAGGAAAATCCCACCGCGCCGACACCCCCGCGATCGACCTGAGCATGTGCCGCCAAGTCGCCAATGGCCCGCATCAGCCGCGCGCCGGGCGGCACCGTCCAGTCGGTCTGGCTGAACCGTTCGGCCTCCGCGATCTGGTCGGTGACCCGGCCCTCGAACAGATCGACCAGCCCGATGACGAAGCCCTTGTCCGCCAGCGCCGCGCCATAGTCGCGGATGGTCTGGTTGAGACCCCACCAGGCATGCGCGACGACGACGCCGGCGCCATGACCGGCTGCGGGAAACAGCATGTCCATGCTATTGGCTCGCCCAGATGATACGCGCGATCCACTCGACGTCGTTCATGTCGATCTGACGTGGCGGATGCGCCGGATTGAGGGAATGCAGCTCGACCACATTGGCCGTCTGCCGCGCCAGGATTTTGGCCATCACCTCGCCACCGCGGGTCTTGACCACCACGCGGTCGCCGCGCCGCACCTGTTCGGTGGGTGACGCCACGATGCGGTCGCCGTCGCGGTAGAGCGGCAGCATGGAATCGCCGGTGACCTCGAGCGCGTAGATGCCGCTTTCGCCGGGAGCCGGCAGCCGGACTTCGTCCCAGCCTTCGCCGGCCGGGAATCCCGCGGCGTCAAAGAAGCCACCGGCACCCGCCTGTGCGAGGCCGAGCAGCGGCACGCGGGCGCCCTGCGGCATGGTGCCGCCCTGATTGGCGAGGAAGGCATCAAAACTCTCGCCTGTCGCCTCGAGCAGCTTGGAGATGCTCTCGGTCGAGGGCCAGCGTTCCCGACCATCCCGGCTGATGCGCTTGGAGCGGTTCAACGCCGTCGCATCGAGCCCCGCAAGCTTGGCCAGCCCCGAGGCCGTGAAGCCATGGCGCGTCGCGAGGGAGTCGATCGCATCCCAAATGGCGCTGTGCGAGAGCATGACAGAACCAGTCTGAGGAAAATTATCCCATTCGGGATATAAGTCCTATGTATTAGTGCGTGCCTTGGATCCTGTAAAGGGCTTGCGCCGTCACGCTCCGGTTGCCACTAGGAATGGCCCGAGGAACCGCACATGCCTAGCCCGACCGAGACCCCCGAATTCGTCTACAAGATCGTCAGCCGGGCGGCGTTCGACGCCGCGAAGGCCAGCGGCAGTTTCCCGCGCATGCCGATCGACGAGGCCGACGGCTACCTTCACCTCTCGACTGCCGGGCAACTGGGCGAGACGCTGCGGCTCTATTTCGCCGGCCAGCACGACATCGTGGTGTTCGCCGTCCGCTGCACCGACATGGGGGCGGGGCTGCGCTGGGAGGCCTCGCGCGGTGGCGACCTGTTCCCCCACCACTATGGCGACCTTGCCCCGAGCGCGATCGGCCGCCATGTCGCGCTCGACATCCCCGCCGATGGTCAGCTCGGCCTGCCGGACTGGATCCAATGATCTTCTCGCACCTGTCGCCGCTGCTGCGCCTGCCGGTGCTCGCCTCGCTGACTCGCGAAGGGCTGCTGCGCATGGATCCCGAGACCGCGCATGGCGCGACCATCAGCGCGCTGCGCCTTGGCCTCGCGCCCGAGCAGGATCAGGCCGATCCGCCTGAACTGAAGACCACGCTCGCAGGACTCGACCTCACCAATCCGGTCGGCATGGCCGCCGGCTTCGACAAGAACGCCGAGGTGCCGCGGGCGCTCGCTCGCATGGGCTTCGGCATGGTGGAGATCGGCACCGTGACGCCGCTGCCGCAGGCCGGCAATCCGAAGCCGCGGCTGTTCCGCATTGCCGAGGCCGAAGGCGTCATCAACCGCATGGGCTTTAACAATGATGGCCATGACGAGGTGTTCCGCCGCCTCTCGGAGACCCGCGTGCCCGCCGCGCTCGGCATCAACATCGGCGCCAACAAGGAGTCGGCCGATTTCGTCGCCGACTATGCCAGGGGCGTCACTCGCTTCGCGCCGCTCGCCGACTACCTCACGGTCAACGTCTCCTCGCCCAATACGCCGGGTCTCCGCGACCTGCAGCATGAGGAGGCGCTGACGCGGCTGCTCGCGGCGGTGCTCGAGGCGCGCGGCAAGGCGCCGGTGCGGGTCCCGGTGTTTCTGAAGATCGCGCCCGACCTCGACGAGACGGCGCTCGATGTCATCGCCAAGGTGATTGCCGCGACCAATCTCGACGGCCTCATCGTCTCCAACACCACGCTCCGCCGCGACACGGTGGCGGGGATGGAGAACGCCGACGAGAAGGGCGGCCTCAGCGGCAAGCCGCTGTTCGATCTGTCGACCCGCCGGCTGGCGCAGATGCGTCAGCGCACCAGCCTCCCCATCATCGGCGTCGGCGGGATCCATTCGCCACAGACGGCGCTGGCAAAATTCGAGGCCGGCGCTAACGCTATCCAGCTCTATTCGGCGCTGGTGTTCGGCGGCCTCGATCTGCTCGACCGCATCAAGCGCGGCCTGGCGGCCGCGGTGCGGGCAGAGGGCAAGCGCAACATCGCCGAACTGGTGGGACGCAAGACCGACGCATGGGCCGCGGACGTGGTGGATATCTGAACTCACATCTCTTGCGTCCTCGCGCGAGGTTCGGTGTGCACGGCAGATCGCGAGCGAACGGAGGCTCCGGACAGTCTTTCGACTTCCGGGTTTGCCTTCGCGGCTCAAAGTTGAGCCGCGAACGGAGAGCGCTGGGCGCCTCCGAACTGTTGGGTGTTTTGGTGGGACACCCAGCGCTCATCCGCGGTGGTTGTAAGGAAAGCCGGCCGAGGAACGGGGGCCTTACCCCGTCGCGCACGACATCGGGATCCACGAGAGGTGCGACCACCCCTTGTGTGTTCGTTCTGGGGCATAGTGGGGTGCCGCCGATCGATCGGCACCGACCGGCGGCGACGGCCGTGATCCCGTCACCCCTCAGGTGCGCAAACCGCGGTGGAGCTGGGGACCGGCCGTCATCTTGATGAACCCGAACAGTTGCATGGGGCAAGGCCCCCGCACAGCAAGGATGGGACTGGCAAGATGGCAAAACAAGCAGTGATCGTGGGCATCGATATCTCCAAGGACTGGTTCGACGTGGCGGTACTCGAGACCGGCGAGGGCTTTCGGCTCGACAATGACCAGACGGGCTGGACCACATTGGTCAAGCGGCTACGCCGCTTCGAGGTGGTGGCGATCGGCATTGAGCCGAGCGGCGGCTACGAGCGTGGCGTGGCGCGTTGGCTGCAGCGGCCGGATCTGATGGTGCGCAACGTCAACCCCCACAAGTTGCGGCACTACGCCCAGGCCCAGGGTGTCCTGGCCAGTCCCGTCCTGGCCAAGACCGACATCATCGATGCAGCGGTGATCGCCCGCTACACCGGCCAGATGCCCACCCAACCTCGGCGCAACGATCCGTTGACCGAGCAGTTGGCCGAACTGGTGATAGCCCGGCGCCAGCTCAGCGACGACAAGGTGCGCCTCTCCAATCAGCTCGAGCTGCTGCACGAGGGCGTCGTCAAGCGCATCTTCAAGGCCCGGCTGCGCCGCATCGAGGCCGATATCGTGCTGCTCGACAAGCGAGCCGCCGAACTGGTCGCCAGCCAGGACGATCTCGCCCGCAAGGACCGGCTGATCCAGTCGCTGTGCGGCGCCGGCGCCGTGGTCAGCCACACCCTGCTGGGACTGGCGCCGGAACTGGGAACGGCCGACCGCCGGCAGATCGCCGCCCTCGCCGGCCTTGCGCCCTACGATCACCAGAGCGGCGTGCTCAAGGGCCGCAGTTCGATCTGGGGCGGACGAGCCATGGTGCGACGGGTGCTCTACATGGCTGCCCTCAGCGCCAGCCAGACAAACCCGCCCCTCAGGGACTTCTATCGCCGCCTGACTGCCGCCGGCAAACCGCCCAAAGTGGCCCTCGTGGCCGTCGCCCGAAAACTCCTGACCATCCTCGGAGCCATGCTCAGAACCAACCAGAGGTGGACACCTATAAAACCCACCTGAACAGCACAGTTGCTCCACC
>JANXSI010000693.1 GCA_025352765.1 Devosia sp.
ACCCGCTTCATGTCGTAGTTGAGACCGAACAAATTGTGCGTCATCACCCGGATGATCGTCGTGTCGGCACCCGGCGGCGGCCGTGGCGCGAGGCTCGACGACCATTCGGGACCGAAGGTCCATGCGGACGACACGAACGCGACGGCCGCCACCATTTTCCAAACCGTCGGCAACCCGAGCAGCCGGCCTGCAATCGCCGCGATCAGCGTGCCGTAGAACAAGAGCAACTGCAGGTGATTGAACAGGTCGAGGACCGGCAGCACCGATCCGAACATGGCCAGGATCGCCGGCGGTGCCGTAGCAAGGATCAGGAGCCTGCTGAGCAGGCGCGAAACGACGAGAAGCAGACCCAATCCGCCCTCAGTCTAGTAGGCGCCATCCCAGAGGGCCGCGTTGCACCTCCAGGGGACGGTAGTGGCCCTTGTAGGCCATCTTCGGGGAGTCCTCGACCCAGTATCCCAGATACACGTAGCTGAGCCCGGCCAGCCGAACCTGGCGCACGTGGTCGAGGATCAGCAGGTTTCCCAGCCCACGCTTGGAGAGTTCGGGGGCAAAGAACGAATAGACCATCGACAGGCCGTCGGGCATCACGTCGGTCAGCGCCACCGCGATCAGCGGTTTTTCCGGGTGCGAGCCAAGCCGGTACTCCACGAGCACCGTCTGCACCGGCGTGTCTTCGACCATGTATTCATAGTCGACAAAGCTCATCGCCGTCATGCCACCGCCGGTGTGCCTGTCGTCGAGATAGCGCTTGAACAGCGCATATTGCTCGCTCGTCGCCCGCGGCTGGCGAACTGCCACCTCGACGTCGGCGTTCAGCGACAGAATCCGCCGATAGCGCTTCGTGGTCTCGAATTCCGCCGTGACAATGCGCACCGACTGGCACGCCGCGCAGCCTTCGCAGGCCGGCCGGTAGATGAGGTTCTGGCTGCGACGAAAGCCGTTGTCGCTGAGCAGCGCGTGCAGCGACGAGGCGCGCCGGCCAGTCAGATGCGTGAATAGCTTCCGCTCCTGCTTGCCGGGTAGGTACGGGCAAGGCATCGGGGCGGTCAGGAAAAGCTGCGTGTTTTCCGGTGTCTGGTCGGTCATAGGCGCCTGTCTCGGTGACCGAGCTTATGCCTCGACGACTCCGAGGGCAATGCGCCTCGGCCCGCCTATCAAGGGTTGAGCAGCCGTGCCGCTTCGAGCGCGAAATAGGTCAGGATCCCCTTGGCTCCGGCGCGCTTGAACGCCCACAGCGATTCCAGCATCGCGGCTTTGCCATCGATCGCCCCCGCGTCGCCGGCCATCCGGATCATCGTGTACTCGCCCGACACCTGGTAGACGAAAACCGGCACGTTGAAGGTGTCGCGCACCCGCCGCACCACGTCGAGATACGGCATGCCGGGCTTGACCATCACCATGTCGGCGCCCTCGTCGATGTCCTGCGCCACTTCGCGCAGGGCCTCCTCGATGTTGGCATAGTCGAGCTGGTAGGTTTTTTTGTCTCCGAGCAGCCGCGCCCCCGAACCGACGGCCTCCCGGAAGGGGCCATAGAACGCTGAGGCAAACTTGGCGGAGTAGGCCATGATGGCCACCTGCTCGTGCCCGGCGGCGTCGAGTTCCTGCCGGATGGCGCCGACGCGACCGTCCATCATGTCCGATGGCGCGATGATATCAGCGCCGGCCTGGGCCTGGACCAGCGCCGAGCGGACCATTGCTGCGACCGTCTCGTCGTTGAGGATCTGGCCATCGCGCACGAGGCCGTCCTGCCCGTCGGACGAATATTCGTCGAGCGCCACGTCGGCGATCAGCCCGATCCCGGGCACCGCCTCCTTGATGGCGCTGAGCGCCCGGCACATCAGATTGTACGGATTGTAGGCCTCGCTGCCGTTTTCGTTGCGCAAATGGTCGGGCGTGTTGGGAAACAGCGCCAGCGCGGGGATGCCCGCCGCGGCCGCCTCCCTGGCTGCCTCCACAGCCAGGTCGATGCTCAGCCGCTCGACGCCGGGCATCGAGCGGATCGCCGTCCGCTCGTTCTGCCCCTCGATGATGAACATCGGCGGACTTCATCCTGCCGATGTTCATCATCGAAGGGCAGAACGAGCGGACCGCGATCCGGTCGATGCCGGGGGTCGAGCGGCTGAGCATCGACCTTGCGGTGGCGGCGGCCAAGGAGGCAGCGGCGGCGGGCATTCCGGCGCTGGCACTGTTTCCCAACACGCCCGACCATTTGCGCAACGAAAACGGCAGCGAGGCTTACAACCCGCACAATCTGATGTGCCGGGCGCTCAGCGCCATCAAAGATGCGGTGCCGGAGATCGGCCTGATCGCCGACGTGGCGCTCGATGAATATTCGTCCGATGGCCAGGACGGCCTGGTGCGCGACGGCCAGATCCTCAACGACGAGACGGTCGCCGCCATGGTCCGCTCGGCACTCGTCCAGGCTAAGGCAGGTGCCGACATTATCGCGCCGTCCGACATGATGGACGGTCGCGTCGGAGCCATTCGGCAGGAACTCGACGCGGCCGGACACGAGCAGGTTGCCATTATGGCCTACTCGGCCAAGTTCGCCTCGGCCTTCTACGGCCCCTTCCGGGAAGCCGTCGGTTCGGGGGCGCGGCTGCTCGGCGACAAGAAGACCTACCAGCTCGACTACGCCAATATCGAGGAAGCCCTGCGCGAAGTGGCGCAGGACATCGACGAAGGCGCCGACATGGTGATGGTCAAGCCCGGCATGCCCTATCTCGACGTGGTGCGGCGGGTGCGCGACAGCTTTAATGTGCCGGTTTTCGTCTACC
>JANXSI010000710.1 GCA_025352765.1 Devosia sp.
CGACCGTGGTGTTGCCGATGCCCATTTCGCCGATGGCGAGGCAATCGGGTTTGCCGGCAATCGCCTCCATACCGTAGGCGATAGTCGCGGCGCACATCTTGTCGTCCATCGCGGGAACCTGGGTGATGTCGCCGGTGGGCAGTTCCAGCGCCAGTTCGAAGACGCGCAGGTTGAATTCGTGCAGCACGCAGATCTGGCTGATGGCGGCGCCGCCGGCGGTGAAATTGGCGACCATCTGGGCCGTCACCTCGCGCGGGAAAGCCGAGACGCCCTGATCAGTGACGCCGTGGTTGCCGGCAAAGATCGCGACCATCGGATCGGCAAGGGTCGGGGTCGCCTTCCCCTGCCAGCGGGCCAGCCACTCGACCAGATCCTCGAGCTTGCCGAGCGAGCCCGGTGGCTTGGTCAGTTGCGCGTCGTACATGCGGACGGCGTCGACCGCCTCCTCATTGCCTTCGGGCACGATGGTCAGGAGGTCGACGATTTCGGCAAATGGATTGGTGGTCATGGCATCCGGCTCAGTGGGCGGTCTTCATGAGCCGAGTCTTGATATCCTCATAGCCCCAGCCGAGGACGGTGTTGTGGTTCCAGACGAAAACTGGCCGTAGGACGGGCGCCAGCGCCACCTGCCAGGGTTTGCGGACCTCGACGAGCCAGTCGTAGCGGACGTCCGTGCCGAGGTCGCCGCCGGAGAGGGTCCAGCGGCCGATGCCCTCGAGCTGGCCGCTGGCCCGCCCTTCAAGAAGGCGCATCGGCTCTATCCGGGTCGCGGTCATGTCGAAGCTCAGCGTGTAGGGCAGCGCCGTCGCCCAGGTGAAGCGGCGGACCGCGCCGATGCCGCCGGCGTTGCCATCGGCGAGGAGCTCCACCCGCTTGACCGCCCGCCACCACAGTGGCCAGTCGTCGGGGCAGCTCAATTCGGCCCACACCCGCTCGAGCGGCGAGTCGAGGTGCCAGTGACTGACCAGTTCGAAGCGCGTGGCGGCGGCCATGACTTGCCTTGATCCTCCCGCAAATGGGACAAGGAGGCGAGTCTTAGTGGTCCCCAGAGGAATTGCAATTGACCGATACCCCGCCGGGTCCGCGTCCGACTAACGACAACCGGCCGCTCGACGCCGATTTGCGGCTCGCGGACGATGTGCTGATGGGGCTCAGGTTCTATTCGCGCCTGCCGACGGGGACGCGGCCGCATGTGCGGCCGAACCTGTCGCGGATTGCGCTCGCCCTGCCCTTCACCAGCCTCGTGATTGCCGCGGGCCCGGCGGCCGTGCTGCTGGGACTCGAATGGCTGGCGGTGCCGCATTTCTTCGCGGCGACGCTGGCGGTTGCATTCATGGTGATCGGCACTGGGGCGATGGCCGAGGATGCGCTGGCGGATGCCGCGGACGGCCTCTTCGGTGGCCACACCATCGAAGACCGGCTGGCGATTATGAAGGACAGCCGGCACGGCACCTTCGGCGTCTGCGCCATCGTCCTGCTGCTGGGGCTGAGGATCACCGCCATCGGCTCGGTCGGCAATCCGCTGGCGGCGGCGGGCATCTGGCTCGCGGCTAGCCTCATGGCGCGATCGGGCGCGCTGTGGCTGACCATCGCCCTCCCCCCGGCCCGCAGCGGCGGCGCGGCGGCGTCGGCGGGCCAGGTGACGCGGCAGGCATTCGGGATCGGCGCGGTGTTCGTGGTGGTGCTGAGCTTCGTTTTGGCGGGGTTTGCGGTGAGCGTTGCCGGCCTCATCCTTGCCTATGGGCTGTGCGCCCTCGTGGTGTGGGGCTGGATTGCGCTCTGCCGGCGAATGATCGGCGGACAGACGGGCGACCTGATCGGCGCGCTGCAGGCGCTGCTTGAAATTGCCGCGCTGAGCGCGTTCATGGTGTTTGTCTAGCAAGACAGCAGTCTGGGAGAACAGCACATGGACAAGAACGACGCGCAGTTCATCGGCAGTATCCCCGACTATTACGACCGCGGCCTCGGCCCCGTGCTGTTCGCCGATTTTGCCGCCGACATGGCGGGCCGCGTCGCTGCCCTAGCACCGCGGCGTGTGCTCGAGGCGGCCGCGGGCACCGGGATCGTCAGCCGCGAGCTGCGCGATCGGCTGCCGGCCGACGCGCGGCTGACGGTGACCGACCTCAACCCGCCGATGCTCGAAATCGCCCGCCGCAAGTTCACCGCGGACGAGCTGGTCGAGGTCCAGACCGCCGACGCCCAGGCCCTGCCCTTTGCCGACGCGGCATTCCACGCAATGGTTTGCCAGTTCGGCATCATGTTCTATCCGGACAAGCCGAAATCCTACCGCGAGGCGCTGCGCGTGCTCCGGCCGGGGGGCACGTATCTGTTCAGCGTCTGGGACGCGCATCGCCACAATGGCTTTGCCCGCATCACCGACGGGCTGATCCGGCAGTTCTTCCCGGTCGATCCGCCGGGGTTCTACCGCGTGCCGTTCTCCTGCAGCGAGATCGATCCGATCAAGGAGGCCCTGCTCGAAGCGGGGTTTGCCGGTCTTTCGATCGACGTGCTGCGGATCGACAAACAGGTGAGCGAACTGAAGCCGTTCGCCGAGGGACTGATCCTCGGCAACCCGCTGGTTGACCAGATCCGCGCTCGCGGCGGCGTTGCGCCCGAGGACCTGGTGGCCGCGGTGGTCGAGGCGCTCGGGCGCGAGTTCGGCACCTCACCCGCGTCGATCCCGCTGCACACGATTACGTATGCGGCCCGCAAGGCCGCTTGATTTCGCCTCAATCGCCCCATCTATCTGGGTGATGCTTTTCGTCGGTGTGGCATTGCTGGTGGCGGTCGGCCTCGGGCTCCTGGTGAGCGCCGATGCCGGCTCGCTTGTGGGGCTTAGCCAGAACCAGTTCGGGCAGCTCATTCCGCTGGTGGTGCTCGCCGTGGTGTTTGCCGCGGGCGCCTTTTCGCGGCGGCAGAAATTCTCGACGATCATCGCCAATGTGGCGGTGTGGGCAGCGATCTTCGTCATGTCGCTGGTCGGCTACACCTATCGCGAGGACATCAAGGGCGTCGCGGCGCGGGTGTTCGGCGAGCTGTCGCCGACCTCGGCGATCATCGACTCCAAGAACGGTACTGCGAGTTTCCGGCGCGGCCCCGACGGGCATTTCCTCCTCGCCGCGACGGTCAATGGCGCGAACATGCCGCTCTTGTTCGACACCGGCGCGAGCGCGGTGGTGCTGTCCTATGCCGACGCCAAGAAGGCGGGCATCGACGTCGAGGCGCTCAACTTCACGACGCCGGTCACCACCGCCAATGGCACCGGCCGTGCCGCGATGGTGACGCTCGAGCGGATGAAGGTGGGTGACATCGTGCGCTCGCGGGTGCCGGCGTTCATCGCCGAACGCGGGGCGCTCGAGGGAAGCCTGCTCGGCATGACGTTCCTCGAAACGCTGAGCCGGTACTCGGTGTCGGGCAACCAGCTCGAACTGGCCGACTGAACCGCCCTCCCCTCTTTCGTTCTTCGGCTTGCCGTGCACTATGCGGTCAGCGTCGGAGATTTGAATGCCACAACGAGACTATGACGAGCGCCTGCTGCGCGCGTCCTTTGCGGTTGCCCAGCGGTCACGCGATGGGGGCGACCACCCCTTCGGATCGGTACTGGCCGACAAGCACGGCAACATCCTCCGCGAACAGGGCAACGGCTTTACCAGCGAAGGCCACGACCGCACGGCGCACGCCGAAAAGCTGCTGTCGTCATGGGCGGCGACGCATCTC
>JANXSI010000715.1 GCA_025352765.1 Devosia sp.
CAGCCATTATGCGCAGCAACGCCTATCGCAATCTCCTGCCCGATCGAGACTTCGCGCTGGTGAATGGCACCTTTGGGTTCGCCAGCCGTTCAACTGCCGGCGGCCAGGACGTCGAATCTTCGAAATGGGTCGATGAGGGCAAGCCCGATCCGAATCTCATCTACTCAGAGGCCATCCCATTTTCCACCGCCGACGTCACCAGCAAGTGGACCCTCTGGGCTGGTCACTCGAACGCGGAGTTCGAGTTGGGTCCACGCGCTTCAGAGATCCGCTATTCACAATGGGGCAGCGTTCTGGCTATCGCGCTTTTGGCCTTGGGAGCTGGCGCTGTTATCTTCCTGGTCGCAAAAAATGCGCGGAACGCAGCGGCGGCTAGCGCCCAGCTTGAGCGCCGCGTTGAGGAGCGCACTGTTGAAGTGCAGACCCTCGCTGCGGCAAACGTCGATGCTGAGCGTCGCGCAGCGACGACGCGAGCCAGCATGATGGAAGAGTTGGGACACGCGTTTGGTCAGGTCGTTGACGCCGCCAGGGAGGGCGACTTCAGCCAGCGGGTGCCGGAGGATTTTTCTGACAGCGAACTCAACCGTTTGGCAGTCAGCGTCAATGGGCTTCTAGATACGGTCCAGCGAGGTCTCGAGGAAACCGGCAGCGTTCTGTCAGCCTTGGCAAGGACTGACCTCACCACGCGGGTTGCGGGCAACTATGGCGGGGCATTTGCAAAGCTGAAGGATGACACCAATTCGGTCGCCGACAAACTTGCCGAAATCGTAGGGCAGCTCAAAGCATCGTCGGAATCTCTGGCCTCCGCGACAAACGAAATGCTGACCGGCGCGAATGATCTCTCCGATCGGACCTCGAGACAAGCTGCGACCATCGAGCAGACATCCGCTGCCATCGAGCAACTGCACGCTACAGTCACTGAGAATGCCTCAAGCGCAGTCCGCGCCAGCACCGAGGCGACCGTTGTAAGCCAGACCGCTCAATCAAGCGGAGAGGCCATGGCAAAAGCGACGCAGGCGATGAGTCGCATCATAGCGTCGTCTACGAAGATCTCGAACATCATCAGCGTGATTGATGACATTGCATTCCAAACCAATCTCCTCGCTCTCAACGCATCCGTCGAAGCCGCGCGCGCCGGAGACGCCGGCAAGGGTTTTGCGGTCGTGGCCGTCGAAGTGCGTCGCCTCGCGCAACAGGCCGCCCAGGCGTCGGGTCAGGTGAAAGCACTTGTCGACGAGAGTACCTTTGAGGTCGAGGGCGGCACGCGCCTCGTTGAAAATGTCGCGACCAAACTTCGTGATGTGCTCGATGGCATCGACAAAACTGCTGCAGCACTGGATCGACTTGCCTCTGCAAGTCGCGATCAGGCGTCTTCCATCGGTGAGGTCAACACCGCAGTGCGGGAAATGGATCAGATGACGCAGCAGAATGCGGCTCTGGTTGAACAGATGAACGCGGCACTTGAGCAGACTGAGAGCCAGTCTTCCGACATCGCCTCTATTGCGAACCTCTTCCATACAGGTTCAGCAAACAGGAACCGACGTCATGGTCGCGATGCTGCTTAGGCCATAGCGCACGCTTACGCTTAAGGTTCGTTGAGAGCAAAACCTCCTGCTGGACCAGTCCCATCGACTGGACCTGTCACGTGGGCCGGAGAAGGCTATGATCAAATGGTAGATCTGTCAGCACCTATGACCACAGCGGCCAGCCACCCACGGACAATGGGATGGTTCGGCGCAACGGCGCTCGCGATGGGCGGCAGCAATCAAAGCCTCTTTCTGTTGGCAGCGCTATTTGTCGGCCAAGGCGACATCCCTGGACAGGGCAGCGCAGCAGTCCCCTTGCTCATGTTTGGCCTCTTGCTCGCGTGGGCAGCCGCTCCGGCATGGACCGAACTGGTATTGATGTGGCCCAACCGTGTTGGCGGAATCGCCGCGGCCTGCGCGGAAGCGTTCCGACCGTATAGTCCAGTGCTCTCTGCTCTCACCGGCACGTGCTACTGGTGGGGATGGGTGCCAACCTGCGGGCTAACCGCAGTCCTTTCTGCGGCGGCTATTCAGCAGTGGTTTCTGCCCAACATTCCGGTGGAGGCAGTCGCCTGCGCGATCATTCTGACCTTCACCGCGGTCAACCTTCTTGGAATCAAGTGGGTAGTACGCCTCGCTGTGCCGATCGCGGCCGTTTCGGCTGCTCTGGCATTTCTTTCAGCCCTGGCACCACTTTTCGCGGGCACGGTTGATTGGCGACTGGCCTTCGACTTCCACCTCACCACCCCTTTCGAGGGCTGGTTCGGTGGTACCACTTCTGTGATGGCCGGGCTCTACCTTATAGGCTTTGCAGCTCCAGCTTTCGAGGCAGCCGCCTGCCACGTCGGCGAAATGAAGGATCCCAGCCGTAGCCTGCCGCGTGCGATGTTCTCGAGCGGTGCCATGGCGGGCCTCTACTTTTTCGTTCTGCCGGTGGTCTGGCTTGGGGTGCTCGGGCCGGGGCCAATGGGCCAGGACTTGGCATCCGTGCTCGGCCCTACTTTCTCGCCACTGCTCGGGGCCTTTGGCAAGGCCGCGGCGATTTTCTTTGTCATCCTCAACATGTTCCACGGCACTCTTCAGCCGCTAGCCGGTGCCGCGCGGACATTATCCCAGTTGAGCGAGGACGGTTTGGTGCCCCGTTTCCTGGCACTGCGGAACCGCAACGACAGCCCATGGGCAGCGACGATGCTCACCGCAATTGGCGCGATGGTATTCGTCGTTTGTGGCTACCCACTGTGGATGATCGCCGCAGCAAACTTCACCTACCTTATCGGCATCTGCATGCCCAGTATTGCAGCCTGGTTGCTGCGGCGCGATCAGCCAACTGCAACACGCCCTTACCGAGCGCCGAAGGGCTTGGTGACGCTCGGCGCAATAGCTGCCGCAGTCTGGCTGATGACCGCCGTGCTCGGCTTCCAGCAGTTTGGACTGCCGACCGTGCTGTTCGGGCTCGGTCTCGCCTATTCGGGAGCTTCCCTATACACTTGGCGAACGGCAGAGGATCGCGCAGCGCGGGGACTTCCGCTGTTCGCCCAAACGCTCCATTTCAAGCTTACCAGCGCGATGTTGTTGGTGCTCTCGCTCGACGGGCTGGGCTATCTGCTTGCGGTTGGAAGCGTACACGAGTCGAACGCACCTCTTGTTGCCGGTCTCGAGGATATTTTCGTTGTCGTCGCGTTGTTGACCCTCGGTGTCGGGCTCGTACTGCCCGGATTTATTACCCACTCGGCCGTGGAGGTCAGCACAGCCGCAAAGCGCCTTTCGGCTGGCACCTTAACCGAGTTCTCGCACGCGATGGCCGCACTTGGACGTGGCGATCTTCACGCTGCCCATGCTTCGGTCCACATCGAGCCGGTTCACGTACGCTCGAAAGACGAACTAGGCGAAATGGCGCAGTCATTCAACCTGCTTCAGGACAAGGTCCAGGAGGCCGCACAGGGCCTCCGTCACGCTCGAGACAACATGCATGCGGCTCGGGCCGAACTGATGGCGCGGCATCAAGAGATCGAGCATCTTGCCCATAACGACCCGCTAACCGACCTCCCTAATCGGGTAGCATTGGCAGCCCAGTTCGTTCGTAGCATTGAGGCCGCGTCTCAAGAGGGACAGACATTCACGGTGTTGAGTGTCGACCTTGATCATTTCAAGGAAGCAAACGACGTCTTTGGTCACACGGTCGGCGACGAGTTGCTTAGGCGGGTTGCTCAAAGGCTCAAGGCTGTCGCCGGCGAGACATTCGTGTCACGCGTTGGGGGCGACGAGTTTACTCTGATCGTTGGGACCAGTGGCCCGCGCGTCGACGAACTCGCTGCTAGGCTTCATGAATCCACCGCCCGTGAGTTCGAAATTCGGGGTCAGCAGATTTCTATAGAGCTGAGCATAGGCGCGGCCGTCTATCCTCGCGACGGAAGCGATGCGGCGAAATTGATGACCAATGCAGACGCAGCTCTTTATCGAGCCAAGGCCGACGGCGGCGGGACGATGCGCTACTTTGAACCGGAAATGGACCGCCAATTGCGCGAACGTTACGCGCTGCAGCACGATCTTCGGACGGTCGTCGAACACAAACAGCTCTCACTTCAGTACCAGCCTCAGGCATCAATCGATGGCGACGTTTTTGGCTTCGAAGCACTTTGCCGATGGCAGCACCCGGGGCTGGGCTTCGTCCCCCCGGACAAGTTCATTCCTTTAGCTGAGCAGAACGGCACTATTGTCGAGATCGGGGAATGGGTGCTCAGGGAGGCCTGCCGCGAAGCTGCGTCCTGGCCCCGTCCTCTTCAGATATCGGTCAACCTCTCGCCGATCCAATTTCGATTTGCCGACCTTGCCCGTCTTATCCACACCATCCTGATCGATACGGGCCTCAATCCGTCCCGCCTCGAATTGGAGATCACCGAGGGAGTCCTCATTCGCGACGCGAACTCCGCGCTGTCGACACTGCGAAGGCTGAAGGCGTTGGGGGTCAGGGTAGCAATGGATGACTTTGGTACCGGCTATGCGTCACTGGCGTCGCTGCAATCTTTTCCGTTCGACAAGATCAAGATCGACCGCAGTTTTATCACCGGTATCAGCACCAGCGCCAAGTCGGAGGCGATCGTGCGTACGGTCCTCGGGTTGGGCGAAGCGCTCAACGTCCCCGTGATCGCCGAGGGGGTCGAAACCGAGGTTGAGCGGCTCTCGCTCAAGAAACTAGGTTGCGTAGAGATCCAAGGGTACCTGATCGGCAGGCCCAAGGAGATTTCCTACTATGGGGCGGTCATCGGAACTGCACCCGCTCGAAATTCGGAAGCTGGTTCGCTCCAATCCCGGCCCAGGTAATTTGGTAAGTCCTATCAAAAACCAAAACGCGCTATCTTCCATTGGCCAAGCGCCAGTACCAGCAGGACCGCCACGCCCATTGGGCAATTGCGCCCTAAGTCGAGTCGCGGACATCGGTTGTGTCGAAATACTCATACGGCTAGCCGCTAGTCAGCGCTGGGTATCTCGGCGAACTAGCGGCTATCTGTCGGACAGCGACCGCCGTAACCAATACCTCGAGGCCAGTTTGACCGGGGGGTTAGGGTCATAAGTTGCGGTAATCCTCAACGGTATTGCGTTCACCATGTGCCCGTCACGTGGTGCCGCCAATGACGCGGTAGACCGACGACCGGGCGATGTTGAACCGCTTCGCTATGTGCTGCGGCTTGTCGCCTGCACGGTAGGCAGCGAGGATGCCCTCCGTGTCGATGCTGACCGGCCTGCCCTTGTATCTGCCGTCGGCCTTCGCCTTGGCGATGCCCTCTAGCTGCCGCTCCCGCCGCAAATCGGTCTCGAACTCGGCAATGGCCCCGAGCATTGTGAACATCAGGCGACCGTGCGGGGTCGTGGTGTCGATCGCCTGCTCGGTGACGACAAGGTCCACGCCCTTCGCCTCCAACTCGCCCGAGATGGCTTTGAGGTCCATGACCGATCGGGCCAGCCTGTCGAGCCGGGTGACCATCAGCGCGTCACCCTTTCGGGCGAAGCGGATCGCCTGAGCCAGTTGAGGGCGTCCGTCGCGACTGGTGCCGCTCGCCTTATCGACAAACAGGTTCTCAGCCCCCTTGGCCTTTAGCAGGTCAACCTGAGCGGCCTCGTTCTGGCCGGTCGAAGAAACGCGGACGTAGCCGACGATCATGAGAGTGCTTGTCCGACTTGCATCTTAATGATTATCGGAATAGTGATCGATAATCAAAATGTCAATTCAAGTCGGACACTTTTCGAGGCGTTTCGGCTGTCTCGGCTGGGTATACCCAAAATGACGGCGGGTGCTATAATTTGGCTATGGGCGAAAAGCTAACCAAGCGACAGCTGCGGCTACACCCTCGCCAGATCGATCGAGCGATACCGGTGGGTCAGCGTTGATAGCTAAGCGTCCAGAGCTATGGCCGCCCCTCGTCAGCTCCTAGCCCGCGCGGGGTCAGCTGCGCTGCGTCGCCGCCTTGTGCGCGGCGTACTCGGGAAACTCCCCCTCGGCCCACGCGCTCAGTGGCTTGACCAGCATTAGCCCGTCGTCGGTATAGCCGTTTTGGCGATAAAAACTCCGCGTGCGATCGCGGCCGAGGATCATCGCCACCCTTAACACATCGCAGCCGAGCCGTTCAGCCTCCCGCTCGATCCACCGCATCAGTTGTCCTCCGATGCCGTGGCCGCGTGCCTCAGCGTCGACGACCACGTGGTCCGGCTCACAGTACTTTCCGGTCCACAGCTGCGTGCCGATCCAGAACCCCGACGTGCCAACCATTCGCTCGCCAACATAGGCCGCAATGCAGCGGTAGTTTCCCTGTGCGAGCATCAGCCCCATCCTGTCGTCGAACAGGGCTTGGGAGAGTGAGCTGTTCTGCCGAGTGAGCTGATAGACGGTCCGGACTTCTGCGAACCCCAACAGTTCCCGAATACGCACCTCGTCCACGAACCGCTCCCCCAGCCTTGGAATTGCCGTATACTAGCGGGTGCGCCGACCGGCGACGAGAGCCGTCGCGGCCCCACGCCCCGCGTAAGGAAGGGGAATACTCGGCATCTGCTAAAATCCGGATTTCCGTCGAACCGCTTGGAGCCCCACGAAGCGGCGCAACCTTGAGGTGATGTTGCGGTTGGACCAATGGCATCAAAGCGCCGTCAGTTTTCGAGCATCCAGTATTGGGTGTGTTCGGATAGATATTTGCTCAGGCTTTTCGCGTGAGCCACGGTGTCGCCCGTCATGGCTTCCAGTTTCGACTTCCAGAAGGCGATGAATTGAGGGTCGATGGTTTTGAGGTCAAACCTGAAGGTCTGGCCATCAAGGATCATGTCGCATTCGGTGGTCGGGTTTGGTGATTGCCCGATCGTCAATTCACCGCGTTTGCCCTGAAAATCAAACGCCCCACCTTCAATCGACATGTCGATATTGACCGGGGTCATGTCCAAGCGGTTTTGGTCAAAAATCACAAA
>JANXSI010000457.1 GCA_025352765.1 Devosia sp.
GCGATACCGTCGCAAGCCGGGGGCGACGCTGTCGAAACCCCGGCGCCCGAGCCGCTGCCGACGGGGCAGGGCGGAACGGTTCTCCCGTTCGTCCCCGCACCGCACGACGGCCCCTACAGCTCCACCGGCCTCAAGCGCCGCAAGGGTTGCCTCAACGTCGACAACTGTGCCGGCAGCGCCAAGGCTCTTTGCTTCACCTGCGGCCACGCCGCCGGCGCCGCTCAAGGCGGGAGCGCCACAGTATGAGCCCCGGCCACCAGGCGCAGCGCGATGTATGGCCTATGCGCAGCGCGCGGCCTGTCGCCGTTGTCGATCACGCATCGCAGGGGCGCTTTGCCCTTCACAGCTCCCGGCCCGCCAGCTCCTCCCGGCGCGTCCGTGGGACGGTCGCCGTTTCCTCCTCCCTCGGTGACCAACTGGGGCGAGGCGGCTGCCTCCAACAGCCGCCTCGCCATCTTCTTTTGGGCGCGTGCCAGTACCTGCGCGCTTGCGCCCCCAAGGCGCCGAAACCTCGTCAATCTGTGTCTCCCGCCGCGCCGATCGCGGCCGGGGCAACCCTACTCAGCGTACCGAACAACCGCGTTGTCGGTTTGGGACAATCCGGTCCCGGCCGTGTCTGAGCGCTCGCGGGTCCCGCCGTTCTCCACGGCTCGGGCCTGCGAATACGCTCGACGAATAGTCGACATCGAAAACTTCTTCGCCCCTGACGACCCCGAGGCGGCCATGCGCCGGATCGAGCGTCAGTACGGCATCGGGTTCTGGCCCCTCTCGCACCTGCGAAAAGGCAACGCCAAGACCTGCGACATCGGGCTCTACGGGCGTCTTGCGGGCGCCTACCTGGACCTCTGCGACCGCCTCGTTTCGCGGCTGCAGGAGGAGATGAAGATCGAGGCGGCGATCGGGGATGATTCTCTGGGCGACATTGAAATTGAGGCTGGAATTCTGGCAGCGAAAATCGCCCAGAAGAAGGCCGCTCTAGTTGGGCAAAAGGGCTGAGGCCCCTAGCACCACGCGATCACGGCGCCCGCGCGGAGCGCGCCGTAAAGCAGTCGAGACCACCGATATGAAGTCGATTTTCCAAGTGCTGAAGGAGGCGGACCGGGGCAACCTTTTGCCCGACGCCGAAGCTCAGCTCGCGGCCATGGTGACGGCCGTCAATGAGGGCGGCGGCGCCGCCTCCATGACCATCAAGCTCACCGTCAAGCGTCAGGGCGATGCGTTCCTCGTGGCCTCCGAGGTCAAGAGCGTCCTGCCCAAGCCGCGGCGCATCGACGCCCTGTTCTTCCTCGACGAAGACACCGGCGACCTTACCCGCCGCGACCCGCGCCAGCCCGTGCTGTCGTCGGTCGTCGACGCTGACGAACTCAACGCCCGCCGGGCCGCACTGGGAGCCGACTAAGCGATGGACAACCTCCAGAACAAGGGCGATGCCGAGGCCCTGATCGACTTCGCCGGTCACCGCGCCGTCGCCGAGCCGTTCGACCTTCCCGGCGGCGGCCGGTTGGTGTTTCACGCGCATGGCATGCAGCCGCACACCATCGAGCCGCTCGACAAGCCGCTGCCGACCCGGGTCACCGCCCACGAGACGGTCATCGAGCCGGGCTCGTTCATCGACTATGTGAACCGCTTCAAGACCGCCAACACCATCTGCAAGGCAGGGCTCAGCTCCAGCTCTATCGAGGCCCTGCTGGACTACCACGGCGCCTCCACGACGGGCGTCGCGGTCAACCAGGCGTTGGGCCACCGTGTAACCCTCAAGTGCCCGCACGACGTCGACTATGCGGTGTGGAAGCGCAAGTTCGGAGAAGCCATCCCGCAGGCCGACTTCGCCGAATTTATCGAGGACATGATCCACACCATCAAGTCCCCCGCGGCCGCGGGCTTCCTCGACGCCCTCCGCTCGATCAGCATCGACCGCGATATCAAGTTCAAGTCGGTGCTCAACCTCGCGAACGGGACGTCGAAGATCGCGTACTCGGAGGACGACGTCGGCAACGACGTCACTCTGCCGGCGGACGTCGTGCTGTGGATGCCGATCTATCAGGGCACCGCTCCGGTCGAGATCCCAGCCAAGCTCCGGTACCGGCTCAAGGACGGCGCCATCAAGTTCGTCTTCGTGGTGCCCGGCCTCGCAAAGCTCGAGCGGGAGCAGTTCCGCGCCATCGGCGACGCCATCCTCACCGCGACCTCGACGCCGGTCTTCTACACGGCC
>JANXSI010000723.1 GCA_025352765.1 Devosia sp.
CTGGCCCGCGACATTGCCGATGCGCTCGGCGGTACTGCCGCGCTCACCACCGCGTCCGACAGCAGGTTCGCCCGCGGCCTCGACGACCCGCCTCCCGGCTGGACGCTCGCCGATCCCGCGGCGGCCAAGCCCGCCATGATGGCACTGCTGATCGGCGGCAAGCTCCAGCTCGACGGTCCCGCGCCGTGGCTGGCCGAGGCCGGCTACCCGGTGTCGTTCTCCGGCCAGGTCAAGATCCGCATCAGCGAACACACCGAGCGCCGCGAGCGCGAGCTGCTCTATCATCCGCGCACCCTCGTTGCCGGCATCGGCGCCGAGCGCGGCGTCGGCACCGCCGAGGTCATTGCCCTCATCGAAGCGACCCTCGCCGGCGAAAAGCTCTCCCCGGCCTCGCTCGCGGCGCTCGCCACTATCGATCTCAAGGCCGATGAAACGGCGTTCCACGAAGCTGCCACCCATTTCGGCGTGCCGCTCCGCCTGTTCACCGTCGCCGAACTCAACCAGGAACGCTACCGACTGGTCCATCCCTCCGACATCGTCGAAGCCGAAACCGGCACCCCGGGCGTCGCCGAGGGCGCGGCGCTGAAGGCCGGCACCCTGCTGGTCCCCAAGCGCAAGAGCCAGCGCGCCACCTGTGCCATCGGCCGCGCCAAGGAGCCGATCGATCCGGCAACGCTCGGCCATGCCCCTGGCGTCCTCCACATCGTCGGCATCGGCCCGGGCGATACCCTCAGCCGCACCGCCTCCTCGGTCGCCGCGCTCGAGCAGAGCAGCGACTGGGTCGGCTACGGCCTCTATCTCGATCTCGTCGCCGATCTCCGCTTCGGCCGGCACGAGCACCGCTTCCCGCTCGGCGACGAGGAGGCGCGCGTGCGCCATGCGCTCGAGCTCGCCGGCACCGGCAAGTCCGTTTCGCTCATCTGTTCGGGCGATGCGCAGATCTACGCCATGGCCTCGCTGGTGTTCGAGCTGCTCGACGCCATCGGCGAACGCCGGCTGACCGACCCGGCCCGCCGCGTTGCCGTCCACAGCCACCCCGGCATTTCCGCCGTGCAGGCGGCGAGCGCCGCCGCCGGCGCGCTCATCGGCCACGACTTCTGCTGCATTTCCCTGAGCGACCTGCTCACCCCCATCGAGGACATCCGCAAACGCCTGAAGGGTGCCGCCGAGTCCGATTTCGTTACCGCCCTCTACAACCCGCGCTCCGAGCGCCGCACCGAATTGATCGAGGAAACCAAAAAGCTCTTCCTCGCCCACCGCGAAATCGATACCCCGGTGATCGTCGCCTCCAATCTCGGCCGCCCGGCCCAGAAGGTCGAGATCACCACGCTCTTTTCGTTCGAGCCCGCGAAGGTGGACATGCTCACCATCGTCCTCATCGGCTCCACCACCTCGCGCATCCTCAAGCGCGGCGACGGCCGCACCGTCGCCTTCACCCCCCGCGGCTACGCCAGGAAGGCGGAGCGCGATGCGACCTGAACCCGCATTCCTATTGCCTTCTCCCCTTGTGGGAGAAGGTGCCCGAAGGGCGGATGAGGGGTGCGCTTTCAATTGTCGGTCTCTAGGTGGCGGCACTCGACCGAGACCGATGCGGTGCTTAGCGTTGAAGTCCGGGCGCCGCCTCTGCCGGCACAAGCGAGTGAGTAGATGACTGTTTATTTCATCGGCGCCGGCCCCGGCGCGCCCGACCTCATCACCGTGCGCGGCCAAAAGCTCATCGAGCGCTGCCCGGTCTGCCTCTATGCCGGCTCGCTCGTTCCCGCCGAAATCGTCGCCGCCGCCCCGCCCGGCGCGCTGGTCCGCGACACCGCGCCGATGCATCTCGACGAGATCGTCGCCGAAATGGCTGCCGCCGATGCCCGCGGCGAAGACGTTGCGCGCGTCCACTCGGGCGATCCCTCGATCTATGGCGCCGTGGCCGAGCAGATGCGCCGGCTCGATGCGCTGGGGATCGCCTACGAGGTCGTCCCCGGCGTCCCCGCCTTCGCCGGTGCCGCCGCCCGGCTCGCCACCGAGCTGACGCTGCCCGAGATCAGCCAGACCATCATTTTGACCCGCACCTCCGGCAAGGCCTCGCCCATGCCGCCGCGCGAAAGCCTCGAAATCCTCGGGGCGAGCGGCGCCACCCTCGCCATCCATTTGAGCGTCCGCAACCTCGCCTATGTCGAAACCGCGCTCACCCCGCATTATGGCGCCGATTGCCCGGCCATCCTCGTCTACCGCGCCACCTGGCCCGACGAAGAGATCATCATCACGACGCTCGGGGAGCTGCGCACCCGCGCCCGCGAGGAAAAGATCACGCGCACCGCGCTGATCTTCGTCGGCCGCGTCTTCGGCGAGACGAAATTCCGCGACAGCCGCCTCTACGCGCCGGATTTCGCCCACGTGCTGCGCAACGCCGGCAAGAAGAAGACCCGCGCCGCCGAATAACCCCCGCTGACCGCCGTCAGCGGCACCGATGCCGAAAAGGCACAGCGGGCGGGGGAAAGCGGTGCTGTCCGTCCAGAAGCACTTGCTACTTGTTGTCGCAGATGCAGTTTACCTTCGACTTTCGCTGATATTGCGCGCCGGCCCTGCCGGAGGCCGAAAAGGGCGATGAAACAGGGGGAAATTATGCGTTTCAAGCTAATGCTCGCGGCAATTGCGTCGCTTCTGATGGTTGCCGGTGCGCAGGCCCAGGATGGCGCGCGCGCCTTCTTCCCGCTCCCCGCTGGCACCAATGACATCGACCTGACGGCGACCTTTTCGCAGTTCGAGACCAGCACGAGCGTCATCGATTCGGCCGTCTTTACACCGTCCTACCGCCACACCTTCGACCTCGGTGGAGATGCCGCAACGTTTCTGATCGGTCTGCCGGTCGGAACCGTATCGGGCACCCTCTTTGGTGTCCTCGACGTGAATGCTCCCGTCGCTCAAGGCGATCTCTTCGTCGGCGGCACGGTCGGGCTGCTCAACGCGCCCGCCCTCACCCCAATGGCGTATGCGCAGAACCCGGTGGGTCTGTCGGTCAGCCTCTCCAGCAAGCTGTTCCTGCCGACCGGCGCCTATGACTCCAACAACTACGTGAGCCTTGGGCAAAACCGCTGGTCGCTGCAGGCCAGCCTGCCGATCACCTATACGCTGGGCACCTCGCTCATCGACCCGAACCTGACCACTTTCGAGGTCGTGCCATCGGTGCAGATCTTCGGCGACAATCCGGATTCGCCGATCGTCCACACCGTCACCAGCCAGGCACCGCTGTTCGGTCTCGAAGGGCACGTCAGCCACACCTTCAACCCGGCGATCTGGGCCGCCCTTGATGCATTCGCCCAGGTCGGCGGTCAGACCTCGACCAACGGCGTCGCCAATCCAGATGACCAGCAGTCGCTGGCGCTCGGCGCCACCGTCGGCGTGGTGCTCTCGCCGGCCATTTCGCTGCGCCTCAGCTACCAGGAGCAGGTCTATTCAAAGACCGCCGGCAACGACAGCCGGCGCTTCATGGCGACCTCGGCCTTCCTGTTCTGACGATCTAGTCCTCGCCAGCCTCCGGCGCCGCGTCGCGCCGGAGCACCGCGGCAAAAAACCCGTCGGTCGCGTGCCGGGCCGGCGTCAGCGACAAAAACTCGGGATGCGCGGACGTTTCAATCTGCGGCGCCGCCTCGCGCAGCGGTACGGCCCTGAAGGCCGTATGCGCCGCCAGAAACGCCGCCACCTGGTCCTCGTTCTCCTCGGGCAGCATCGAGCAGGTGGCATAGACCAGCCGGCCGCCGGGTTTGACCAGCCGGGCGGCGCTGGCGAGGATCCGCGCCTGGAGCGCCAGCAGATTGCCGAGCCCGCGCCCCTCTTCCGGCGCCCGCCAGCGCGCCTCGGGGTTGCGCCGCCATGTGCCGGTGCCACTGCACGGCGCATCCACCAGCACGCGATCGAAACCGAGCTTGTGGCGCTTCACCCAGCGGTCGGTTTCGCTGGCCAGCACCCGGGTCTCGATGTTGTGAAAGCCCGCCCGCCGGAAGCGCTCGGCGCTGCGCTTGAGACGCGCGTCGGCGACGTCGCAGGCGACCACATGCCCCTTGTTGTGCATCTGCGCGGCGATCGCCAGCGTCTTGCCGCCGGCTCCGGCGCAAAAATCCACCACCCGCTCGCCCGGCCGCGCGTCGACCAGCAGGGCGACCAGCTGCGAGCCTTCGTCCTGGATCTCCACCGCCCCGCTCTTCAGCATCGGCAGGCGGGTCAGCGGTAGCCGCTCCCGCACGCGGATACCGTGCGGCGCCATCCGCGCCGGCTCCGCCTCGACGCCGAGATCTCTGAGCGCCGCGAGCATCTGCTCGCGCGTCGTCTTGAGCGGGTTGACGCGCAGGTCGAGCGGCGGCGCCTCCAATAGAGCCGCCACCTCGGGGGCGAACGCCGCGCCGAACCGGCGTCGCAGCGGCTCGACCGCCCAGGGCGGGCATTCAAGGCGCACCTCGTCGGGCATCTCGCTGGGCTCGATCGTGGCGCCCTGCAATTGCCGTAGCAGTGCGCGCTCGTCGTCGCTGAGCGCCCCCGGCGCCGACGCGCCGCCGCTGAACAGCCGTCCGATCTCGGCCGGTGTCCGCCCGGCGCCGAGCGCCAGCCAGATTAGCAGCCGGGTGCGGGGCAGGTCGGCGCGCCCCTGCCGCGCCAGCCACCAGCCCAGCCGCGCGTGGTGCCGTAGCAGCCCCTGGATCAACTCAAGAATCTCGCCTCGGTCCGCATCGCCGATGGCGCGCCGGGCGCGAAACCAGTCCGCCACCACCGCATCGGCCGGACGTCCGGCGCCGGCGATCGCCTGCAGCAGATCGAGAACAGCTTTGAGGTTCGCGGCAGGGGTCACGGCGGAACGAGCGGATACGGACAACCGCCGCATAATAGGCGAACGCCCCCGTCGCCGCCAACGCCTTCCGGGAACGGAATCGACCGCTGACCGCCTCGGTCCCGGGGGGACGACGGAACGCCCCGGGGGAGCTCGGCGTTTGCCGGGTTTGGTGAAATCTGACGAGAACAATGACCGGCACATTCGAGACGGAAAAAGCGGAACTGGGAGTCGTCGGTCTCGACGATATCCTCGTCGGCGGGCTCGCCCGCGGGCACCTGTATCTGGTCGAAGGCAGCCCGGGCACCGGCAAGACCACGATCGCGCTGCAGTTCCTGCGCGAGGGGGCGGCGCGCAACGAGGTCGGGCTTTACGTCACCCTCTCGGAAACCGAGGCAGAGCTGCGGCTGACCGCGCACTCCCATGGCTGGGACATCGGCGACCACTTCGAGATCTTCGAACTGACCCCGCCCGACAGCCTGCTCGATGGCGAACAGCAGCAGTCCTTGCTCTATTCGTCCGACCTCGAACTCGGAGAAACCACCAAAGCGCTGTTCGACGTCGTCGAGCGGATCAGGCCCGACCGGCTGGTGCTCGACAGCCTCTCCGAGATTCGCCTCTTGGCCCAGAGTTCGCTGCGCTATCGGCGCCAGATCCTCATGCTCAAGCATTATTTCGCCCGGACCGGCGCGACGGTCTTGATGCTCGACGACCTGACCACCGAGGCGCTCGACAAGACCGTGCACTCAGTGGCGCACGGCGTCGTCCGCCTCGAGGAACTGACCCCATCCTACGGCGCCGATCGTCGCCGCCTGCGCGTCGTCAAGTACCGGGGCCAGTCGTATCGCGGCGGTTATCACGACTTCAACATCGACCATGGAGGCCTCAACGTCTTCCCGCGCCTGGTCGCCGGTGAACACCGGACCGGCTTTGTCCGCACCGCCCTCACCAGCCGCATCGCCGAACTCGATTCGCTGCTCGGCGGCGGCATAGAGCGGGGATCCAGCGCCTTGATCCTCGGGCCGGCAGGGTCTGGCAAATCGCTGCTCACCCTGCATTTCGCCAAGGCTGCGGTGGATCGCGGCGAAAAGGCGGCCCTCTTCATCTTCGATGAGGAACTGGGTTTGCTGTTCTCCCGCGCCAAAGCGATGTCGATCGATCTCGCCGCGCTGCAGGCCAGCGGCTCGCTGTTCATCGAGCAGGTCGATGCCGCAGAGCTGTCGCCTGGCGAGTTCGCCCATCGCGTCCGCGCGCGCGTCGACAGCGAGCAGGTCAAGACCGTGGTTATCGACAGCCTCAATGGCTACCAGTCCGCCATGCCCGAGGAGCACGAGTTGCTGCTCCATGTGCACGAACTGCTGCAGTACCTGAACCGGCAGGGGGCAACGACCTTTGTCACCGTGGCACAGCACGGCCTGGTCGGCGACATGAAGTCGCCCGTCGACGTGACCTACCTTGCCGACAGTGTCATCCTCCTGCGCTATTTCGAGGCGCTTGGCCGGGTCCG
Organism: Devosia sp.; assembly: GCA_025352765.1. Taxonomy (GTDB): domain Bacteria; phylum Pseudomonadota; class Alphaproteobacteria; order Rhizobiales; family Devosiaceae; genus Devosia_A. Next base: position 6,318 of record JANXSI010000723.1, read on the forward strand.
GCGCGCCATCTCGGTGATCAAGAAGCGCTCGGGCAATCACGAGGACACCATCCGCGAGTACCGGATCGGCTCCACCGGCATCGAAATCGGCCAGCCGCTGACGGGGTTCCAGGGCGTGCTCCGCGGCGTTCCCACCTATTCGGGAGGCGGCGATCCGCTGTTTGGCGAACCCGCCCCCCTCGCCGAGGCCCCGCCCGGGAGCCAGCGCCCATGAATACCTCCGAGCGGGCTCTTGTGCTCGCCCCGCAGGGGCGTGACGGCGTGCTCGCGGCGTCGCTGCTCGAGAAAATGGGGCACATCGCAGCGCCGTGCGAGACCTTCAGGGAGCTGATCGCGATGCTCGAGGAGGGGGCCGGCATGGCGATCATCGCCATCGAGGCTCTCCAGCATGTCGATCTCGCCCCCCTGCTGAGCTGGATCGAACGCCAGCCGCCCTGGTCGGACTTCCCGTTCGTGATCCTCAGCCATCGGGTCAGTTCACCCGAGCAGCACCCGATGCTGCTGCGGCTGCAGGCCATCGTCGGCAACGTCATGTTTCTCGATAGGCCGTTTCATCCGAGCGCCCTCGCCAATGTTGTCGAAAACGCACTGCGTGGTCGCCGTCGCCAGTATCAGGCGCGCAGCTCGCTCGAAGAACGCGAGCGCCTGTTGCAGGAGCTGGCAATCGAAAAGGAACGCACGCAGGACCAGCTGCTCGGCGAGCAGGCGCTGTCGGACCTCCTCCTCACCAGCGTGCCGGCGGGCATCGTTGCCTACGATCCCGAGCTTCGCGTCACTATCTGGAATCCCGTTATGGAGCGCCTCCTGGGCATCCATGCCGACGAGGCGATCGGGGCACCCCTGGCGAGACTTATCGGCGACGGCAGCGCCGAGCGCATCGCCGACCGGCTACGGGATGCGCTGGCCGGCGTGGCGGGGCCGGTCGAGGAGATCGAGCTCGAGAACGATCTGACCGGCCGTCTGGTGCTCGAGAGCCAGCATGCGCCACTGCGCGGCGGCGATGGGCACATCGTCGGCGGCGCCGCGTTCTTTCGCGACATCAGCGAGCGGCGGCGCATTGAGGAACAGCTCCGTCACTCGCAAAAGATGGAGACCATCGGTCAGCTCACCGGCGGCGTCGCGCACGATTTCAACAATCTGCTCGCCGCCGTGCAGGGCAATCTCGAGTTGCTGCGCAAGCGTCTGCCCGACGATCCGCTCATCCAGCGCTACCTCGATGGCGCCCTGCAGGGCGCCAGCCGGGGCGCCGCCCTGACCGCTCGGCTGCTGGCCTTTGCCCGCAAGCAGGACCTCAAGCCGCAGCCGACCGATCTCGCGCAACTGCTTGAGGGGATGCGCGGGCTGATCGAGCGCTCGGTCGGTCCGCTCGTCGCCGTGCAGTTCGAGATCGAGCCGCAACTGCCGCCCGCCCGCGTGGATCTCAACCAGCTCGAACTCGCCGTGCTCAACCTCGCTGTCAATGCCCGGGACGCCATGCCGGACGGCGGGCAGCTGGTGATTGCGCTGCAGTCAAGGGACGGCCGCGACGCGCGCGCCGGCCTCCATGGACAATTCCTCCGCCTGTCGGTCACCGATACCGGCTCGGGCATGGACGAGGCGACCGCGGCCCGGGCCATCGAGCCGTTCTTTTCCACCAAGGAGCTGGGCAAGGGAACCGGGCTCGGCCTCTCGATGGTGCACGGCCTCGCGTTGCAGTTGGGCGGCGTCCTGCGGCTCGTGAGCAAGCTCGATGCGGGAACCACCGTCGAGATCTGGCTGCCGGCGACCAGCAGTCCCGTCGCCGCCATCGCCGAGCCCGCCGCCCCGGTCACCGAAGCGCCGCCGTCGCGTATCCTCGTGGTCGACGACGACGCGCTCATCGCCATGAACACCGTCGATCTCGTCGAGGACCTCGGACACATCGCGATCGAGGCCAATTCGGGCCGCAAGGCGCTCGAAATCCTTTCGAGCAGCGAGCCGATCGACGCGATGATCACCGATTTCGCCATGCCCGGCATGAACGGCATGGAGCTCGCCGGCAAGGCGCGCGAACTGCGCCCCGAACTGCCGATCCTGCTTGCCAGCGGCTACGCCGAACTGCCCGCCGGGACCAACCTGCAGCTACCCCGCCTCGGCAAGCCCTTTCTGCAGGCCGACCTCGCTGCCAAGCTGTCGGAGCTCCTGGCGTAAACTCTCTGCGCTCCCCTAAGACGGTGTTTTAGCGGCCGTCGTGCCGCACAGGGGAGCCGGCGACCGGCGGCCATCGGAAGTGAGATCGTAGCGCGTCGCCTTCTCCCCAACGGGGAGAAGGTGCTCGAAGGGCGGATGAGGGAGCCTTACCGGCGCACTCGAGCTGAGACGCTGGTTCAGTCGGCGGTCCCGGCAAAGGCCCGCCGCCTACTGGATCGAAACGATGATCGCGTCCTGAGGGCCAATGCGAATGGTCTCGCCAATCTCCCGTCCCATGAGCTCTTTACCTACAGGGCTGACGTACGAAATCGATCCGGCCTTGGGGTCAGCCTCGTCCTCGCCGACAAGCCGGAACGTCTGCGATCTGCCGTCGCTCCGGCGAAACGTCACCAGGCACCCAAAGTTCACCACCGTCCCGGCCTCTGACTTGGGGACGAGTCGTGCGGTCCTGACGCGCTCGGAGAGGTACCGCAGATCGCGCAGCGGCACCGCGCTTTGCCGCCGCCGCTCGTTGATATCGGCAAGACTCTGCGCCGCCTCATAGGCCTCCTGTGCCGCAACGAGCTGCTGCCGCAAGGCGTCGAGACCTTCTTGCGTGACAAGGTTCAGCGCGGTGGAAATCGGCCGGTCCGGCAAGACCAGTTCCGCGGCCGTTTCCGCGCTATCCTCTTTGGTGAAGGCGACGCTCAAGTCATGATCTCCAGAGCAGTCCCAAGTCTACACCAGGTTCGTGGCTGCGTCCAAAGCTCTCCAACCGGAGAGTGGCGCGCGGCGTCTTCCACGTCATCTGAAGCGCCACGAGGCGACGAGGGGCGCCGCCGGCAGGCGCCAGCCCCGTGCCGCCCCTGCGGACCGCTCCCCTAAAGCGCCCACGGACAACGGAGCATCGTTCCAGCCACCTACCTCTGGTCGGCGTCCAGCTTCCCGCTGAAGACCGGGAAATGACTGGCGGAGCCGTAGTTTGCGATCGGCGCGGCGGTCTTGAGCGTTTCCAGATCGTCTGCGGCGATCTTGAAGTCGACAGCAGCATTTTCGCGCAGGTGAGCCGGGTTCGCCGTCTTGGGCAACGGCAGCATGCCGAGCTCGAGGCAATAGCGGATGCAGAGCTGCGCAACGCTGACGCCATACTTGCCGGCCAGGGCGGCAATGCTCGGTTCGTTGAGAATTGCGCCATGCGCCACGGGCGAGTAGGCCTCGATGAGAACGCCGTTGGCCCTGCCGTGCGCGATGACACTGACCGGCGTGTTGCCCACATGGGCCAGCACCTGGTTGACCATCGGCTTGACCGAGCCGTTCTCGAGGAGGTTGTCGACGTCGACCGGGTCGAAGTTGGAGACGCCGATGGCGCGCAGCTTGCCCGCCTTGTAGGCGTCTTCCAGCGCCCGCCAGGCCTCGAGATTGCCCTCGAAGAAGTGCTCGCCGTCCTTGAACTTCGCCCAGGGCTGCGGGCTGTGAATGATCATCAGGTCGATGTGGTCGAGACCGAGGTCTCGCAGCGACCCATCTATCGCCGCCGTGCTCGCGGTGTAAGTCTTGAACTCGGCGCGGAGCTTGGTGGTGACGAACAACTCATCTCGCGGAACGCCGCAGCTGCGCAGCCCCGCGCCGACCCCGCGCTCGTTTTCATAGGCCTGAGCTGTATCGATATGCCGGTAGCCGATGGCGACCGCGTCACAGACCGCTTGCGCTGCCTTGTCGTCGGCGATGAACCAGGTGCCCAGTCCGAGCTTGGGGATGCTCACGCCGTTCGAGAGCGTGAAGGTGTCGTGCAGGATCATCTTGATGGGTCCTTGTGCTCCGGCGGCCGGTCAGGCGCTGTATTGGTCGTTGGTGACGTGCTCCATCCAGTCGACGACCTTGCCGTTGTCGACTTCCTGGATGGCAATGTGGGTCAAGGCCGTCTTGGGCGATGCACCGTGCCAGTGCTTCTCCATCGGTGCGAACCAAATGACATCGCCCGGGTGGATTTCGACGATTGGCCCGCCGTCGCGTTGCACCCGGCCAAGACCCGAGGTGACGATCAAGGTCTGACCGAGCGGATGGGTATGCCAGGCCGTCCTCGCACCGGGCTCGAAGGTGACATGCGCCCCTTGCACCCGATTCTTGTCGAACGGGTTGAACAGCGTGTCGATGCGGACGGTGCCCGTGAACCAGTCGGCCGGGCCTGTGCCGGAGGCGGTCGATCCTGCGCGGATGATGTCCATGATGTGACCTTTCAGATCGCTTCGATGCGGAGAGGGAACTCGCCCTCGACATGCAGCGCCTCTGCGCCTTTGTCGAAGCGGCCGAGCCGGATGAGTCCGGGGTGGCGATAGTCCGCGTAGAACATCGCGAGATTGCCCCAGGGCGTGTAATAGCAAAGGTCATAGGCCTGCTCGTTCCCGAATGCGCCAATGCCCTCTTCGGTCAGCTTACGGGGCAGATAGGCGATCTTCTCGTTGTGGCCGAAATCGCTGATCGTTAGCTTGAGCGGCAGCATCGAAAAGAAGTCCCGGGCCGAAGGGGAATCATCGAGCACACCGTCATGGTCAGGTCGTTGAAGGTAAAGCGCACGCGCATGTCGGTCTGCTCCTGGTTGTCGGCAAAATTGCCCGCCTGTGCCCGGCTCAGCGAGGGGATAGCGGCGCCGGCAAGCGCGGTTCCGATGAAGCGACGGCGGGACTGCGTCATGCTGATGCCGTTGAAGCGACCTGCGCGGCGAGGAGCGCAGCGGCGGCAAGCAGGGCGCTGCTGAGCACAAAGGGACTCCACCAGCCGCCGAAGTCGAACAGCATCCCGCCCGAGAAGGCACCGAAGGTGATGGCAAACTGGACGACCGCGACCTGCAGCCCACCGCCGGCTTCGAGATCGCGAGGGATGACGCGCGTCATCCACGTCCCCCAGGCGACGGGAATCGGGTTGCCGGCAAAGCCCCAGGCGAGCAGCAGCGCCGCGACGGCGACCGGCATCGCGCCCAGCGGGATCAGCAGCAAAGCCACCAGCGCCATCACCGCCGGCAGGCCGATCAAGAGCGCCTTGAGGTGGTCGCGCAGCAGATGGCCCGACAGCATCGTCCCGGCGAGACCGGCGACGCCCAGACCCAGCAGCACCAGCGAGAGCCGGTTGACGTCGAGGCCGGTGACGCCTTCGAGAAAGGGCCGGAAATAGGTCGACGCCGCGAACTGTCCCATGAAGGCGAGCGCCGTGGCGAGGGTCCCCAGAGCAAAGACCCGATTGCCAAGCAGCGCCAGCATCGAGCGGACCGAGACCGACGTGTCGGGCGGCAGCTTGGGCAGTGAAACCAGTTGCCAGACGATGCCGGCGATGCCGATCGGCACGACGATGAAGAACGCGCCGCGCCATCCGATCAGTCCGCCGAGGAAGCTGCCCAGCGGCGCCGCGATAACCGAGGCCAGCGCCGTGCCGCCCTGCAGCATGGCCAGCGCCTTGGGCAGGTCCGAGCCGTGCACGAGGCGTGCCACGATTGAGGTCGAGAGCGACCAGAAGCCGCCGATGGACACCCCGATCAGCGCCCGGCCGGCCATGAACAGCAGATAGGTCGGCGCGAACGTGATGACGAGGCCCGAGACAACCAGCAGGGCCGTGTAAAGCAGCACGGCACTGCGCCGGTCCCAGCGGCCAAGCAGCGGGTTGCCGAAAAGGCTGGTGACGACCGCGAAGAACCCGGAGATCGAAATCGCCTGGCCGGCCTGACCTTCGGTGATGCCGAGGTCGGCGGCGATCGGTGTCAGGAGGCTGACCGGCAGGAACTCCGACGCGATGAGGGCAAAGGTCATGAGCGACAGGCAGGCCACCGCCAGCCATGGCGTCGTTGTCGCCGGAAACGGAGTAGCATCTGGCGCGTCTGCAGTCGGGTGCTCGATCATGCGGCCGAACTTAGGGCTTCATCGGCTCATTGATTAGTCGCTATTATCCGCATGAGCTTATGGCCACAGGCCATGAATGGGGAATGGTGAGACATGTCGCGCAGGGACTTTTCCGACCTTCTGGTCTTCCTCGAAATTGCCAACGAGCGCAGCTTCACCAAGGCTGCCGCAAAGCTCGGCCTGTCCCAGTCGACCTTGAGCCACACCATTCGCGAGCTTGAAGGGCGGCTTGGCCTCAGGCTCCTCACCCGCACGACGCGCAGCGTCTCGCCCACCGAGGCCGGCGAACGTCTGCTCAAAACCCTCACGCCCCGCGTGCTGGAGATCGAGGCCGATCTCGCCGATCTGATGGCGCTGCGCGACAAGCCGTCCGGAACGGTGCGGATCACCATCTCCGACCATGCCCACGACACGCTCGTCTGGCCGAAACTTCGCCCGGTGCTGGTCAACTATCCCGACATCCACCTCGAGTTCAGCATCGACAACGGCCTTCGCAACATCGTCGAGGAGCGCTTCGACGCCGGCGTCCGGCTGGGTGAGCACCTCGAAAAGGACATGGTTGCCGTCCGCATCGGCCCGGACTGGCGCCTCGTCGCGGTTGCCTCGCCTGGTTACCTCGCCCGGCGAGCCGCACCGCAGATGCCGCAAGACCTCATCCATCACAATTGCATCAACCACCGGCAGGGCCGCTCCGGCGGGCTCTATTCGTGGGAGTTCGCCAAGGGTGGCCGGGACCTGCGCGTCAAGGTCGAGGGGCAGCTGACCTATAGCTCCTCGATCCCGATGCTCGATGCGGCCATCGCCGGGCTCGGCATCGCCTATGTGCCCGAGAATCTGACGACCGACGCCGTGGCCTCGGGCCGCCTGGTGCAGCTTCTGGACGACTGGTCGCCGACCTTCTCGGGCTACCATCTGTCCTATCCGAGCCGGCGGCAGATGTCCCCGGCCTTTGCCATCATCGTCGACGCCCTGCGCCACCGCGCGTGATCGGTCGAAAGACTGCACCCGCGGCATCGCCGTCATCATCGCCAGATAGCGCCGCCACTCGGCCGTCCGCGCTCGGGCCACACCCCGTCCGTGGCGCTTTCGCTGGTCGGCGAAGCAGGACGATACTCTAGAACGACAGTATCTGGCCGCCCCCGCCTGCTCCAGTGCGGGCCCGCGAGCTTCCTCTTGAGCCACGCAACGTTGACCTCAACACGCCAGATCCCTCTGGCAGGCGAGGGCCCCTCTCGTCAGGCGGAGGAGCCGTTTGCCTTGCGCCAACGCGTCGCCGGTCACATGGCGGACGACGACGACGTCATCGACGAATCCGTCCTCGCGGACGACGTGAGGCAGTCGTTGATCACCTCGTTCATCATCGACGAAGACGAGCTGTCGGAGGAGGAAGGCTGCATGTAGCTCGACGACAACGTGCAGTCCACCGAGGAGGACAGCAGCGATGATGAGTCGGTCGCAGCCGACGAGTCCATACTGGACGAGGAGCTGGTTTGAGCGAAGCCGGGGACCACGGCCGAGGCAATGGAACCGGCGGCGAGCAGGGCGGCGACAAGGGCGAGTTCTTTTTTCATGGCAAGAGTCTCCGGTAGAACACTGCTTGCCATGAACGCCGTTTGGGCCCGTTCGATCTAGACTTCAAATCTGGCGCCAGCCCTGTTTTTGCCGGGAACGAAGCTGCTGCGACGACGTTCGGGCGGGCCTCTCACCACACAGCGGGCGACTTGCGATTGGCAGCAAAGGGCGCGCCGTGCCCCGCTGCTGTCACGGCCCCCCTTGTGCCGGCGCCAATCATCCATCGGAAAGGCCCCTCCGGCCCCCCTCACGCCGGAGGGTGATGTCGCCTCATCGCGTCAAATCGGCGACATCGGGAAGTGAACATCGCACCTCACCATCGGTTGCAGCGCGCCTTGGCCATCACAGGGAACTTGATGCGACGTCGGTTGTTCTTTGAGCGTCGGCGGGCCGCCCGAACTCGTCCTGTTCGTGAGCCCCCAAAGCACGCGGCTCGTCGACGCCCCTCGGCTCTTGCCAGACGCGCCCTGCTCGGCTGGCCGGGTAGCCGCTCCCATACGGCCACCCGGCGCCGGCCGGAAGCTGGCGCCGCCAGTTCCCGCGCCGCGCTAACGCGCAACGGCCGAAAAAGTCGCTGCCGCCTGGCGTCAAAATCGCGAGGCGGACTTGTCTATCTCGCCGACAGGGTTCGCCGGCGTGAGGGTGTGCGGACTCTCCGGTTCCTGTGCTTCAACGAGTCATGATCAGGTGCACCGCCCCTCGCCACTACCTCTGGTCCACAAGACCCCGCCGGTCTCACTCCTGATCAGGCGCCGCAGGCGTTTCCTCAGCTTCCTCGGTCCGACTGCCCGATTGGATATAGGTCACCAGGCCCTCGCCGAATCTGGAGGCGTCTGCCCCTTCGGGGGCGTCAACGAGAATGGCTTGCACGAGGAATGCCTCCGAACTGCCGGCAACAACGATCACTCCGTCAGGACGACGGGTCGTCTTTTCCGGTCCGAGGTGTTGAACCAGGGTCCGTTCGATGAGGTCGAGCAGTTCAAGTCTGGTCGTCATGCCGTGTCCGTCCGAGTGGTGCGGTTCTCAACGGCGAGTGCCCGGACTTCGATCCATGCAGACACCCGCTCACCAACGTTTGAGGACATCAGGACGACGGCTGTCGTCGCTACCATGGGCGACTTGGGCCGCGGTCCCCAGGGCAAGCGTGCCGCAGCATTGCTTGGATGCCCCGTCATCCATGACTCATCACATCTCTCGCAGTCTCCAGTCGGGGTCGCCCCCTCGAGCATAGGCCGGGAGACTGAAATGAAACCTCGCTCTCTGTCTTGCCCCTGTCTGGACCGCGCGGTGGCGCCCCATTATGAAAGAGCCATGGAGATCATCGTCCCCACCGTCGAGCACGTGCCGCTGCTGGCGCCGCTGATGCGGGCGACCTACACCGAGACGTTTGGCCACCTCTACCCTCCGGCGGACCTCGCATCCTTTCTCGACAGCTCCTACGCACCAGCGCAGTTGGCCAGTGAACTCAGCGACCCGCGCAACTATTGGCAGCTCGTGCTTGACGACACTGGCTCGCCCGCCGGCTACCTCGAATGCGTCCCCGCCCGTCTGCCGCATCCCGAGCTTCGGCCGGATCGGGACGGCGAGATCCAGCGCCTCTACCTCCTGAAGCGCCATCAGGGCACTGGGCTTGGTCGCACTCTCATGGAGCGCGCCTTGAACCATCTTGGCGAGCGTTATGGCAATGCCCCGCAATGGCTGAACGTCTGGAGCGGAAACCTGCACGCCCAGGCATTTTACCGGCGCTTCGGCTTCGAAAAGGTCGGCGAGTATGTGCTCCCGGTCGGCGAGACGCTCGACGACGAGTTCATCTTCCGCAGAGTGCCCTGAGACCTGGGCGTCGCCAATGCCGGCATCAATAGGGCAATGCGCGTCACGCCACGAGGCTCCAGACGACCAGGGCGGCGCCGAGGCCGAGGCTGGCAGTGCGGCGCACCCGCCAGAACCAGGGCTCCAGCACGTCTGCGCGCATCAGGCGGCGGTCCACGACGAGGAGCAGGCCGAGCGCGATGGCGAGGCCGATGCAGGCGAGCGGACGAGACCACAACGACGCCGGGACCATGGCCCAGGCGAACAGGGCCCCCGCATTGCTGGTGAGCAGCAGGTTGATGGGGGTTGGCACGGGCGAGCTCAGGGAAACGCCCCAATGCATGCCGCACACAAAGCTGACGATGATGGCAGCGTAGGCGACGCTCGCAAAACCGGCCCAGCCGTGCGGAGCCGCGAGATGCAGCACCAGGCCCAGCCATGGTGGCAGCACGCCGGCATAGGCGAGAGCGCGCGCGAGCCGTTTCTGGCCGTCCATCATTTCACTGCGCCCGGTCTTGCGACCAACACTGCCCGGCCCGGATGCCAGAGGTCATGACGTGCCTCGTCGGTGTCCGCGGCAGGCATCGGAACAGTATTTGACCTCATCCCACACCGTGGCCCACTTTTTTCGCCACGTGAACGGCCGGTTGCAGGTCGCACAGATCTTGACGGGAAGGTCTCTCTTTTCGATGCGTTTGGCCATCGCTCACCAGCCCATGGACCCGGGCTCGCCCTTGAACGGCCCGACAATATCCGAGGTGATCCACCCGCCGTAAAACCCGCCCGGCTGCGCTCGGACAACCTCGCCGGCCACGGTGCAACGATCCATCGGTCCGGCGTAGAATGCGACAAAGCCGGCGATCGCGGCAAAGCCATCCGTTGGCGCCGGATATCGCCAGGCTGCGCGTGGGGCGATCCTGCCGTTTGCCACCACATCGAAATAGTCCGCGCGCCCCTTCCATTCGCACACGCTTTTCCCCTGGGCGGGCCGCAGGACCCCGGGCGCAATGAAGGCTGGCGCAACGTAGTAGACGGGCGGATGGCTGGTTTCGAGGACTCTGAACCCTCCGGGGGCGTCGACGATGCCCATCCCCGCAAAGACGATTTCGATGCGTTTCTCGATCCGTTCAAGCCGTGGTGGACGTGGGTAATCCCAGACGCTCTCCTGTCCGCTCTCGGGTCTGATCGGGATCGGATGGCTCACCGCATGGGCTCCAGCAGCAAAGACTATCTCGTTTGCTTCACCCTGGGTGCTACGACCGAGCGATCGCTTTGGATCTTTCAAATCTCGGCAATCAGCCCAATCCGTCCCGTTGCTCACCTCATGCACTACCCGATAAAACAGCACCGCGGTTCGTTACGACGGCTCGCCATTGAAGATTGCTGAAAGCGCAAGTTCCAAGATGGCGCCGAGCGCTTCGTCGGACGGCGTCGTTTCGTCGAACAGGAGCGGGGTATAGAGCGGGGAATACAACAGCGCGAGAGCGGCTCCGATTTGTACCCCGGGTCGTAACTGGCCCTCTGTGGCGGCTCGGGACATGCGGTTAAAGCCCCAGGCGCGACGCGGATTGAGCCACCTCTCGCGCAGGGCTCTACCCAGCGCCGGATCGTGGCGGGAACCGCCCAGCATTTCTGCAAAAGCATTTCCTCGGGCGCCGCTGAGGAGAAGGGCTAGCGCCGCAATCTGGGCTCGGAAATCGTTGGCCGCCGAGGCGGTATCACCCAACGCAATTTCTCCCTTGGTGTCTTCGAAAAACGCCTCCACCGCGATGTCGGCGCGGGTGCGCCACCAGCGATAGATCGTCGTCTTGCCAACCCCTGCCTCGACCGCGATCGCCTCGATCGAAAGCGCCTCGTAGCCGCGTGACACGAGTAACCGAAGAGTGGCTTCGAGCACTGCGCTGCGCGATGTCGCACTGCGGGGGCGGCCCCGTTGGGCGGTTGACGATGACATTTCGATACGCTACCGTTTCGGATATATATGTGATGGAGAGAGCATGAGCGTCAAGCTGCACACAGTAGGGGTCGTGGTCAAAGACATGCCCACGGCAATCGCGTTTTATCGGGGCCTCGGCCTCGACGTTCCGGCCGGGGAAGAAGCGGCACCGCATGTCGAAGTGGTGGGGGAAGACGGATATGTGCTCGGTTTTGACACTGAAGAGGTGGTGAAGCGAACCGACGCACACTGGGTGGCGCCCACCGGCGGCCAACGTGTCAATCTGCAATTTGCCTGTGCGACCCCTGCGGAGGTGGACCAGCGTTACAACGCCGCCCTAGCGGCCGGCGGCCGGTCCTATGCTGCGCCGTGGGATGCGTTCTGGGGCCAGCGCTTTGCCCGCGTCCTTGATCCCGATGGCAATGTGGTCAGTCTGTTCGCGGATCTGCCGCAGTAGGTGGAATACAACCAAGGCGTCGACGTTGAGCGGCTCTGGTGATCATCGAGAGCCGCTCCAACAAACCAAGGTAGGTGAGGTGGTATCGGCCAAGAGTGGACGTCGGTCGATAAGTTGTAACCACGCAAGTTCACAACTCACATCTGAGCAACTTTTTCGCCAAGCGCGGAACGTCTCACGGTTTCAAGTAGTCGCTTTGTTTGCGTCTCCAGTCGCTTTGCCAATTTGACCCAACGCAGGACGTTGCGGCGATAGGACCGGGCGCATCTGTCGAAATACTCAAAGGCTCTCCGTACATCAGACCCCTAACCGCCCGCGCACGCAATTGGGGCAAAGCGAACTCTTGCCAAGCACCTAGCACCACCGGTCACGCCCGGGTTTGTAACGCTCAGGGAAGAGGCCCGGTCCTCCCCACGAGGGGGCAACCGCCGCGATCCTGTCTCCCGGCCGAAGCCGCCTTGGCCTGATGAGCGCGTTCACAACAGTCTCGTTGGAGGTGTTGACGACACCCTAAGCGCGCAATGGGTGTTCGACCAGAGTCGGAAGTTTGACGCGAACCCGAAGTGGTCCGTCCCACCTCGCCGACGGTCACCCCACCACCGCCGCCACCGCCTCGTCCACGCTCCCCACCTCCACCGCCGGGCCGTATACCGGCCGCGCCACCATGATCACTTCGGCGCCGGTCGCCCGCGCTGCCTCGAGCTTGGCGGCGGTCTGCGCGCCGCCCGAATTCTTGGTCACGAGGTGGGTGATCGCCTCGCGCGTCAGCAGCGCCGTTTCGCTCGCCACCGTGTAGGGCGGCCGCCCGAGGATCAGCTTGGCGTGCCTCGGCAAATCCGTCTCCGGCGGCTCGATCAGCCGCACCACGAACCGGCAGTCGTTGCGCGCCAGCAGCGCCGGCAGCCCCTCGTGCCCGCTGGTCACCAGTACCGTGGCGCCGCTCGGCAGCGCCTCGGCCGCGGCCTCGAGGCTCGGCACATGCCGCCACCCGGCGCCCTCCGGCTCCTCCCAGCCCGGGCGCATGTAGCGCACCAGCGGAATGCCGGTGCGCTGTGCCGCTGCCACCGCGTTGATCGACATCAGCCCCGCATAGGGGTGCGTGGCATCGACCAGCCGGTCGAACTTCATCATCGTCAGCGTGCCCACCAGCCCCGGCACGCCGCCGAACTTGCCCACCCGCAATTCGCCCTTGGGCAGGCTCGGCTCGCGCGTCCGCCCGGCGAGAGAGGTCATGACGAAATGCCCGATGTCGACCAGCCGCCCCGCCAGCTCGCGCGCCTCGCCCGTCCCCCCCAGGATCAGTATCCGCATCTAGCCGCTCTCGCCCACGATCTGCCCCGACCGGTCGATGATGAGCACATCGACCCGTGCCGCGTCACCCACCATCGCCTGCGCGGCGGCGCGGGCCTGCTCTGCGATTTGTGCAGCCAGCGCTGGCCCTGCGAGCCCCAGCGCCTCGTTGGCGGTGTTGGCGCCAAGCGCCGCTGCCCGCAGTGCCTCGGGCACCAGCGCCGCCAGCGCCGAAAGATCCACCGTGCCGCGCGCCGAATGCAGATCCATCGCCCCCTGCGCCAGCTTCACCATCTTGGCGAACCCGCCGGTGATCGTCACCCGCTCGACCGGGTTGCGGCGCAGATATTTGAGCAGCCCGCCGACGAAATCCCCCATGTCGAGATAGGCTTCGGGGGCGAGCCCCAGCCGCGCCTGCGCCGCCTTTTCGCTGAGGTCGCCCGTGGCACCCACCACATGCGTCAGCCCCACCGCGCGCGCCACGTCCACCCCGCGCTGGATCGAGGCGATCCAGGCGGCGCAGGAATAGGGGATGACGATGCCGGTGGTTCCGAGTATCGAAAGGCCGCCGACAATGCCGAGCCGCGGGTTC
>JANXSI010000729.1 GCA_025352765.1 Devosia sp.
GGAAATGCCAGCGCCGGATTACGCTCAATAATGCCATGTCGATCACTCCCAGTTCCCCCGACCCAACAGCCAGCGGAACGATCAAAACATGGGTCAAATCTCAGTGAAAACTTGCGCCCCTAAAGGGTCAGATCTCGGTGATAATCAACACACTAACGAACGAAGCAACGCCCGGCCCTCCGAACTTAGATGCCGGCGTGGTACTAAGTGCCATGCGCCACACGGTCACCGAATTCGCCGCACTTCAGTCGTTTCTTTTTAGGTTTGACCTAGATGAAAGCGGACTTCTGACTCGATTTGAAAATGCGGTGACGGAAGTAGAATTGGCTTTGGTCAAAGCCATCATCGCAAGTATCGAAGAGCTGCTTAATGAGCTGGCTCGCGTCTATTGAATTCGTGACTAGACGCGCTCCCTGCGCTCAACAAGCGGTGTAGCTTTCACGCGGCTTGGCGCTGCACTTGTAGGAATTTCGTGAAATCCTCGGCCTTTAATGGTCTCGAGAAATGGTACCCCTGCAGACGGTCGCAGCCGGCGACGCGCAAGAATTCAGACTGCTCAGCATTCTCAATTCCCTCTGCAGTTATTCCCATGTCGAGCGATTTCGCCATTGTGACAATCGCCATGACCATGGCCTGAGCCTCGACCGAGGTGTCGACGTCCGTGATGAAACTGCGATCGATTTTGAGTTTGTCGAAACCGAACTGTCGCAAATACAAGAGGCTCGCATAGCCGGTGCCGAAATCGTCAATTGAGAGCTTCACACCCAACGACTGCAGGCCCTTGATCTGCGATGCAGCGCGGACTTCATCGGTTACGAGAGCCGATTCAGTTAGCTCGATTTCGAGGCGTGAGAACGGGAGACCCTCTTCGGTGGCTATACGCCTGATCACCTCCACGACGTCGGTGAGTTGGATCTGCCTGGCCGATACGTTTACGGACACACCGATGTCCGGCAAGGGAGCGATGGCTCGAACGGCCTTGCGCAGTATCTTTTCTCCAAGGTCCACAATGAGTCCGTTGTCTTCGGCGACAGCAATGAACTCGGTGGGGGAGACCGGTCCGAGTTCAGCATCGTTCCAACGGGCCAGAGCTTCTACCCCCATCACCCGTTGGCCATCGGCGGTCATTAGCGGCTGAAACACTACGTCTATCTTGTCGTGATCCAGCGCGCGGCGAAGAGCCGAGTCCAATGTTAGTCGGCGTGCCACACCCGTTTCCATCGATAGCTCGAAAGCATAGGCCCGCGGCCTTCCATCCTTCTTCGCCTGGTACAGCGCGAGATCCGCGCGCCTCATCAGGTCTTCTCCTTCGGTGCCATCGTGTGGCGCGATGGCATAGCCGACCGAGCACGCCAATTCGAAGGCAGGTTGGCCCTGCAGGCGAAATGGACGAGCAGTCAAGTCCTGCACACGGTTCGCCACCACATCAACGTGTTCCGTTGTGCCGCAAGGGACAAACAAGACAAATTCATTCCCTCCTGTTCGCGCCAGGAAAGTGTATGGAAACTCTGCCGCCAGCTGCTGGCTGAGCACGATCAGCGCCTGGTCACCGACATGTCGACCAAGCCGGTCGTTGAGGCTCTTGAACCTGTCTAGATCGAGGCAAACGATTCCGAGCAAAGTCTTGCCATCGACTAAGCTTGCGAGCTGTCGGGCCAGCTCTTCGCTCGCGGCGAGACGGTTGGGGAGCTGGGTCAGAAAGTCGGTTCGCGCGAGCGCTGCCTCTCGTCGTCCAGTTTCCTGCAAAGTGCGAGCCTGCCTCCGAACGACGAGCACGGTAAGCAGGGCAATGGCGGCGACTAGACTACCAGCTAGAGTGAGACCGCCAGTCATCTCCTTGAGCATCTTGCTCCCCGGAAGGTCGCGTTCCCACGCAATCGCGGCGACTCTCTTGCCGTTTGAGGAGTAGACAATCGTCGATTCGTAAGAAGCCGGTGCTGTGACGCCGCGTGGCGCGTTTTCTGGCGGCAACTGCGCCAGGTTGGAGAGATCGGGGATCCAGCGAAGCCCGGGAAAGCCGATCACATGACCAAGATGGTCCATAGCTCCCTCGTCGAGGTCCGAAATCGCAATCAGCAGTGGAGCGCGCGCATCGGCGGCCAAGCGCCGATTAGGCTCGATATCCGGGTCGATAGTCGAAACAACCAGCTTGACCGGTTTTCCGTCGATGAGCCGGACGTCAGCAACTGATCGGTGCTCAATTGTGTGACCGTCACCTAAGTCTACTAGCGTTTTATCAACCAAGTCCGACTGGCTGTTGCCCTGCGATCGGACGGCGGCAACAAGGTCGAGTAAGTTGGAACTATCAATTGAGAACCGACTACCATCGTCTGAACGCCCGTCTTCAAAGCCATAGACGGGCCGATCCTGCCCATCAATCACGTAAATCTCGCTATATCCGAGTAGCCGTGAAAGGTATTCACCGTAGAAGGTCCGAATCCATTCCCTGTCGGGCTTTGTCGCGATGTTTGCGTAGGCATCGCCCCAAATGGTCTCGGGTAGCAGCTCTCTCTGCATTCCATGCGATTGAGCTAGAACGGCTTTCTGGACCGTGACTGCTTGTCGCTCTGCGGTGACTTTGTCTATCTGCTGGTATGCAAGATAGAGGGAGGTCCCAACAACCACTATCATCAGGGACGTCAAGCCGACCAAGGTCAAGACCAGGCGGCTAGACGAGTTCAAGGTTGGCGCCACGATGCTGTTTCCACGGCTGTGTTCAAAGCGGTGGGGGACAAGGTATGGGCCAAGAACTTAATTTAATTACCCCTGTTTCTGAGGATTTGACCGCCCAAGATCGATGTCCGGGCGAATGATTTTCCGGTCGGGAGTCAATCGGCTAACAGCACTGGCAAAATTTACATTGTAAAATTTTCCGATCTTTGGGCTGGACTGCCCCCGTCGAGTGGTCCGTGTTGATTGTTAGTGCATGCTTGGTTTGTAGTCCATCTGGATGAACGCCTCTGGCGCTGGCGGTCGGTATCCCAGTGAGCTATGAGGCCTGACGGTGTTGTAGTGACAACGCCAT
>JANXSI010000029.1 GCA_025352765.1 Devosia sp.
AGTAACCAAACGAACGCCTTGTGGAGGGCTGTCCACGGCGCGTCAAAAGTTAAGCGAACCGGCCGCAACCGAAATAGTCCGAAGACAAGCGGCGTCGGCATCAAGGCAGCCGAGCGGAAAGCGAACCATCCGCTCAGCGTGGCGGCCATCATGACGAGGTAGAGGAGGGCTTGCATTGCAGTTGCGACATTGCCCGAGCCGACATTTCCGGCGAATGTTACAGCGCGAGTTGCGAGCCTCAAGAACAGAAGGATCAGAAGTGAAAATCCCAGCGAGATGTGCCACGGCATCCAGATCAGCATCGCTATACCGGGACCCTGAAGCCCGAAAACCACGACGAGTTGAACCAGCAGCACAAGAACAGTGATCCAATGCAAAATACGGACGCTTGTCGCCCATCGGGTCATACCCGCTCCTTGAGTTTCCCATTGCGGTCCGCTGCCTGGCTCTCGTACCGCCTTGGGGGAGGGGACGTCCGCTGAATTGGAAGTACTAATGCCTGAAGGTCTCTGTTCACCCGGCGAGCAGGATCTTAGCATCATTTGGGGGAGAGACGGATGACCAACTTATCGGGATCTGCTCCCGCCAGATCAATCGATCCGCCGTCAGATCGGCGGGCTGCTTGTCGGCAAGAATGTCCTCGATCTCCGTCGGCGCCATGAACGCGAGAGGCAGCACATGGCTGACATAACCAGCGTCGAACCCATCCGCCTCGGCGATGGCGTTGACCGATTTCGCCGCTCCAGTCGATAGCCGTTCGAACCAGTCGAACGCCCGGGCGACAACAATCACCAGGGTCGAGTCGACGGTACTGGCGCTGCTAGCTGTCTTCCCTCCCATCGTGATCTTCATCTGCCGTCCGCGCCGCCGGAATGTCAGCGGTACATCTATCCGAGAATCGTTGATGGTCGGGGTGGCAGCTGGAAGACCGAGCAGCTCCCGGAGACGTGCTGTGTTCAGCACCAGTCCCACCGATTGGCTGGACACGACTATCCGGCTGAACAGCGATGCCAGAGGCTCCAGAGTCGGTTCGGAGAGCTTGTCCGCGATATACCGACCACCGGAAATGATCTGCTCGACCTGCTGAGCATCGACCTGGCCGATAGCAGCTAGCAGCCGTTGTTCGTCGCTGAGGAAGTCCGTGGCTCCGGCAAGAACCGCCGCGTCGATTTCGCCAGCGGGAAGTCGCAGAGCAATCGCCCGGTTTGAGCCAGTGAACGCGGTAGTGGCCGCAGTCGAGGTCGATGACCCGGGGAGGTCGGCAACGCGGTCGGTGCGCAACGATCGTGAGGTCCTGCCGTTGCCGGTGACCTCCTCGACGTAGTAGCCGTATCGACGCCCAGCCCCGTGCCAGTCTTCGAAACGTCCACGGAACGGAGCATGCCGCCCGTGTCGTGACGGCTATAGTAGCCGATCTCCGCCCGGCAAAGTGCGCAACTCCCATCAAAATAGACGGTTAGTTTCGGGGGTTTTGAACTCATGGTCGTGCCTAGTTTTCAGATGATCAGTTTACGAGTACGGGGGTCTTGCCGATGAAGGTCGTCCCCTCGATCTGCTGCACAAGGAATTCCGCAACGTCCGCTCTAGAAATTACCCCGTTCCGCCAACGCGAAGCCTCAGACAGGACCAGGTATCGTCCGGTCCGCGGCCCGGAAGTCAGAACTCCAGGTCTCACGATCGTCCAGTCGAGTTTGCTGTCCCGGATTAGGCGCTCCTGCACGGTCTTGTCGTCGTAGGCGCGGCCGAAGACCATTTGGAACGGCACGCGCTGGAAGCAACTGATTTGCGCGGCGCTGTCGCCGGCGCCAAATCCAGTGACGGTTATCAGACGCTTCACGCCTCGATCGTTCATGGCAGTGATCAAGACTTGTGTGGCTTTCGAGAACAGGGAAATCGGCCCGAGTAGTTCGCCCAATCCCACACCAAGGGTTTGAATGACGACATCCATACCCGTGGTCGCGGCCTCGATGTCCTCGATCTCTATTGCATCGCCAGCGATCTTTTCGAGCTTCGGATCTGAGACCTCAATCGCCGATATCGAGCGCGCCAGGGCTCGTACGTTGTGACCCGCTTCAAGTGCTTGGCGCGTCGTTTCGAGACCGATCCCCTTGCTGGCGCCAACAATTAACACGCGCATATGGCAGTCCTCTTTCGGCGAGGCGACAATGGCCGGTCTCGCTACGGTGTAAAAATTCGTACGCTCACCGAGGCCGTTCAGATCAGGGGCGGCTACATTTGGGCTGTTGCGCCGCGAACGAGATGCCGAGCTACCCGTCTACGTCGTCAACAGTCCTGTGGATCGGTGGTCGAATTTTCCCCGCGACCAGCAGAGTGCTGTATCACGTCGTCTGAACAAATAGCGGCTCCCCCAAACACATGTGGATCCATAATGACTGACGCCGGCGACGCCACGACCACTCAGCTCACCGACATGGCCGCGAAGATTGTTGGCGCTTACGTGATGAACAATTCCGTCAACGCTGCCGATCTGCCCCGGTTGATAAAGGATGTGCACTCGGCTCTCGTGGGATTGGGCGCGGATCACGTCGAGTCTGTTCCCGAGCTGGTGCCGGCCGTCTCGATCAGGAAATCCATCACCCGCGATTTTCTAATCTGCTTGGACGACGGCAAGCACTTCAAATCGATGAAGCGCCACATTGGTCAACTCGGAATGACACCGGCCGAATACCGGCAGAAATGGAACCTGCCAAGCGACTATCCAATGGTTGCTCCGAATTACTCCGCCGTTCGCTCGGGTCTTGCAAAGTCCAATGGTCTTGGGAGGAAGCCTGCCGATCAGGCTCGAACGAGATCAGGGCGTGCTAAGGCCAAATCTTAGTTTGCTACTTTAGTCATCCTCGCCCGATCTTCGCTCGAACTCAAACGGCTAATGATTCCATGGGCTGACCGCTGCGACTTCACAAAGCTCCCCTACTTTCATGACCGCGGCGCTGGCGGGAAGGTCCGGGCGGGCTTCGGCTACCCCCGCTCAGGAGCCCACAACGCAGTTCAGGCACCTTATCCGGCGCCCTCCTTGGCCATCTATTCGAGCTCCGCACCGAGGGTTCTTAGCCACCTTTCGATCCGCTCACTTCGGACTATCGCGCTCCTCATGAGCGTCTTGCCCTGGGCCAACTCCCGCCGTGCCGCACGCATCTCGATGCCGAGCAGCGCTATCAAGATGTTGAGCAGCATCCGACGGTGACCCTGCTCGATCAAATGATTTCAACACGTTAGCGCGCCGATCGGCATCGAGACCCCTCGCCGGGGCACAGCGTGACCCCGTCGAGTAGCGAGCTGCTCCGAGCCCACGCACCGAGGTCTAGTCCTCGTGCGGCATGTTGAAGACAATGATGGTGGAGCCACACTCGTAGCGTTGTGCGAAGTCCTAACAGCAGACCGGCACCGGTACCGTCGCGAAGCTTTCGAGCGCAAAGGCGCGGGGTCTCGACGCCGAGCGGCGCGCACATGTAGTCGGGCGGGCCCACGGTTGGGCTCAGATCGATAGGCTGACTATCGCGAGCTGATAGGACGTTTCTACCGACCCATTATTTGGTCCCAATGGTTGCAGGGTGCTGGTGAGATGCCCACAGCGTGCGCTTTGTGGTTGCGTGTTGCCTTAGATTGACGGTCTATAAACTATGCATGGCCGGAGCTTTGTTGTGGCCATCGCATCGGGATCTCCTCCCGCCAGATCAATCGATCCGCCGTTAGGTCGGCTGGTTGCCTGCCGGCAAAAATTGCCTCAATCTCCGTCGGAGGCATGAAGGCTAATGGCAGCACGTGACTGACATAACCAGCATCGAACCCATCGGCCTCGGCGATGTCGGTGACCGACTTCGCCGCTCCGGTCGATAGCCGCTCGAACCAGTCAAACGCGCGGGCGACAACGGTCACCAGTGTCGAGTCGACCGTCGTGGCGGGGCCAGCTGACTTCCCACCCATCGTGATCTTCATCTGCCGTCCTCGCCGTCGGAATGTCAGCGGCACGTCGATCCGAGAGTCGTCGGTGGGCGGGTCGGCGGCGGCAACACCAAGCGCCTGCCGCAGGCCGGCCGTATTGAGCACCAATCCCACCGATTGGCTGGACACGACTAGCCGGTTAAACAGCGCTGTCAGAAGCTCCGGTGTCGGAGCCGAGAGCTTGTCCGCAAGATCGCTACCACCGGTGATGATCTGTTGAACCTGCTGAGCATCGACCTGGCCGATGGCAGCTAGCAGCCGCTGTTCGTCGCTGAGGAACTCCGTGGTACCGGCAAGAACCGCTGCGTCGATCTCACCGGCGGGAAGCCGTAGTGCGAC
>JANXSI010000466.1 GCA_025352765.1 Devosia sp.
TTGGTGGTGTCGTCGGCGCCCTGGTCGATGACCTTCAGAACATCGTTCTGTCCGATGATCGACGCCGTGACCTGCACCCCGCCGGTGCCCCAGCCATAGGGCATGGGCATCTCGCGGCTGGCAAACGGCACCTGATAGCCCGGAATGGCGATGGCCTTGAGGATCGCCCGCCGGATCATCCGCTTGGTCTGCTCGTCCAGATAGGCGAAATTGTACTGCGCGATCGGGTTCATTCCGCCGCCTCCATGTTGCCGGATGCCGGCACCCCCTCCCCAGCCCTCGCCACAAGGGGGAGGGTGCGTACTGCGCTCGTGGCAGGATCCTGGCCCGAACCACCAGGGGACACCTCCCCCCCTGCGGGGGAGGTCGGGAGGGGGGGCGACGCTTGCGCGGCGTGTTCATGCTCCGCCCGGAGCTTCCGGATCAGCCCGAGCTCGGCCTGGAAATCCACGTAATGCGGCAGCTTCAGATGCTCGACGAAGCCGGTCGAGGCGACGTTGTCGAGATGCGAAATCATGAATTCTTCGTCCTGCGCCGGGGCGGTGATGTCTTCGCCCAGTTCGCGCGCCCGCAGCGCCCGATCACACATCGCCATGGCCATCGCCTTGCGCTCGGCCTGCCCGAAGGCGAGGCCGTAGCCGCGGGTGAACTGCGGCGGCACTTCGGCATTGCCCTTGAACTGGTTGACCATCTGGCACTCCGTGACCCTCACCCGGCCGAGCGACACCGCAAAGCCCAGTTCCGGCACCTCCATTTCGACCTCGACCTCGCCGATGCGGATCTCGCCGGCGAATGGGTGGGTGCGGCCATAGCCGCGCTGCGTCGAATAGGCGAGGGCGAGGAGAAACCCTTCGTCGCCGCGCGCCATCGCCTGCAGGCGCAGATCGCGCGCCATCGGGAACTGCATCGGCTCCCGCGTCAGATCGCCGATCTCGCCGGTGTCGACGCCATCGGGCTCGATCAGTCCCTCATGCGCCAGCATGTCGGTCACCCGCGGCGCCCGCTCGGGTTCGGCCGGGCGCGACGGCGCGGCAGGCACCTCGCCGCCGTCGGCCAGCGCCGGATCGAGCAGCCGGTGGGTGTAGTCGAAGGTCGGGCCCAGCAGCTGGCCGCCTGGCAGATCTTTGAACGTCGCCGAGATGCGCCGCTCGATCCGCATCTCAGCCGTATCGATCGGGTTGGAGAAGCCGAAGCGCGGCAGTGTCGTGCGATAGGCGCGGACGAGGAAGATCGCCTCGATCAGGTCGCCGCGCGACTGGACGATGGCGAGCGCCGCCAGCTCCTTGTCATAGAGCGAGCCTTCGCCCATCGCGCGGTCGACCGCGAGGCCGAGCTGTTCGATGATCTGGTCGAGCCGGAGCGCCGGCACCGACCGGTCGCCGCGGCGCCGGTCGGCGAGGAGCGCATGGGCATTGGCGATGGCGGCCTCGCCCCCTTTGACGGCGACATACATCTCAGCCCTCCATCGTGATGCGGGTGGTGCGCGGCAGGCCGATCACCGAAGTGTCGGCCACCAGCAGCAGATCGATGCCGCGCGGGAAAAGCTCGCGATTGGCGCTCCACTGCGCGACGAAATCCGCCGGCAGTCCGGCCGGCGCAATGGTGCGCGTGCCGTTGATGCCCGGCCCGCGCAGCGTCAGCGACGGCCCGCCGCTGAGGGCGGGGAGGGCGAGGGCGATGGTGGTGGACGTGTCGGGATATTCCGCGCTCCCGAGCGCGAACCGCTCGAGTGCCGGCAAGTGCGCCGTGTCGGACACTAGTGCGAAGGCGGCCCGTGCCGGGTCGCTCGTCAACGGCGCCCCGGTCTTGAATCGAAGCCAGGCGACAATCGCATTCGTCGCGGCAAGGGAGGGATCGAGCCAGACCAGCGTGTCGGGGTCGCATAGGCTGAGCGCCACCGCGGCGAGCTCCGCCGACAGCCCATCGGTCGGCGCCATGTCGGTGCCGAGCGATTGCATGAGCCCCGGATTGGCCAGCGCATCCATCAGCGCGCGAAAGGCGCCCTGCGCGCCATGCACCGGGTCG
>JANXSI010000074.1 GCA_025352765.1 Devosia sp.
GGCCGAAGGCGTGTGGTTCCGGCCACTGCTGCTCAACACGTTGCAGGGCCAGTGGTGCAATCTGCTGCGCGTCCGCCGCGCCGGCATCCTGAGCCGCCACCTGCATCCCGCCCCGGTGCACGGCTACGTCATCAAGGGCCGCTGGCACTATCTCGAGCACGACTGGGTCGCCGAAACCGGCTCCTACGTCTTCGAGCCGCCCGGCGAGATCCATACCCTCACCGTCCCGGCCGACTGCCCCGAGATGATCACCTTTTTCAACATTTCCGGCTGCATGGTCTATCTCGATACCGACAACAAGCAGATCGGCTTCGAGGACGTCTTCACCAAGATCGACATGTGCCGCAAGCACTACGCCCAGAACGGCCTCGGCGCCGACTACGTCGACCAGTTCGTGCGATGATGAGGCCTCCCCCCTCATCCGGCGCTGCGCGCCATCTTCTCCCACAAGGGGAGAAGGCCATCGAGCCGAAAGCTCACTGCTCTGCGTCAGCGAAGCAGCGGTTCCGTCGCCTTCTCCCCTTGTGGGAGAAGGTGCCCGAAGGGCGGATGAGGGGTCGGGCGACACCTCATTCGCCACCAGTCAGCACAGCAGGAGGTCGCGGATGACCGGCAATTCCTGGGCATCCTCCTTCTATGCCAACGCCACCGTCGTCGTCATCGGCGGCACCTCGGGCATCGGCCTTGCCATTGCCACGGCGTTCCGCGACGCTGGTGCCATCGTCCACGCCACTGGCGCCACCGATGCCGAAGTCGCGGCGGCCTCCGCGGATAAAATATCGTTCCAAAAACTCGACGTCCGCGACACCGTCGCCATCAACGCCTACGCCGCGCAATTCGAGGCCGTCGCCGCGCTCGTCGATTGCGCCGGCGTCAACCTGCGCGCCGCCGAATTCACCCCGGACGGCTTCGAGACCGCCATCGACATCAACCTCACCGGCCTGATGCGTATCGCGCTCGCCTTCCGGCCCAAACTCGCCGGCGGCGCGTTGCTGGGCATCGGTTCGATGTTCTCGTTCTTCGGCGCCCCGCACGCTCCGGCCTATGCGGCGAGCAAGGCCGGCGTCGTCGGCCTCGTCAAATCGCTGGCGGTGGCCTTTGCCAAGGAAAATATCCGCGTCAACGCGCTCGCCCCCGGCTGGATCGAGACCGCCATGACCGAAGTGCCGCGCGCCAATGCCGCACGCAATGCCGAGCTTTTGGCGCGCATGCCGCTCGGCCGCTGGGGTACACCCGCCGACATCGCCCCGGCGGCGCTGTTTTTATGTTCGCCGCTCGCCGGCTATATCACCGGTGCCGTGCTGCCGGTCGACGGAGGTTACCTTGTCGCCTGAAGAACCCATCTCGATCCACAGCGAAACCCACCTCGTCCACCGCATCGGCTGGCTGCGCGCCGCCGTGCTCGGCGCCAATGACGGGATCGTCTCGACCGCCTCGATCCTCGTGGGTGTCGCCAGTTCCGGCGCCGCGCACCAGTCGATCATCGTCGCCGGCGTCGCCGGCCTCGTCGCCGGTGCCATGTCGATGGCGGCAGGCGAATACGTGTCGGTCAGCTCGCAGACCGACACCGAGCAGGCCGATCTCGCCCGCGAAAAGTCCGAACTCGCCATCCACTGGGACGACGAGCTCGAAGAGCTGGCGATCATCTACCAGCGCCGCGGCCTCGATCCGCAGACCGCCCACTCGGTCGCCCGCCAGCTGATGGAAAAGGACGCGCTCGGTGCCCATGCCCGCGATGAACTCGGGATCACCGAGGTGTCGAGCGCCAACCCGATCCAGGCGGCCTTCACCTCGGCCGTGACCTTCACCGTCGGCGCCGGCCTGCCACTGCTCGCAGCGGTCGTCACCACCGGCACCCTCGTGACCTATTCGGTCGCCGTGGTCTCGCTGCTCGTACTCGCCGTCCTCGGCGCGCTCGGCGCCCAGGCTGGCGGTGCGCCCCTCTGGAAGGGCGCTCTACGCGTCACCTTCTGGGGCGTCCTCGCCATGGTGGTCACCGCCGGCGTCGGCGCCCTTTTCGGGACCGTAGCCGCCTAGCGGCCGGCGTCGGTCAACTGCTTGAGGTCGGCGTCCGACAGCGTCAGCCGTGCGCCGCGGACCAGCATCGCGAGCTGTTCGACCGACGTCGCCGAGGCGATCGGCGCCGCAACGCCGGGCTGCGCCGCCACCCACGCCAGCGCGATCTCGGCGAGGCCGGCGCCGGTGCGCGCCGCAACGTCGTCGAGCGCCGCGAGGATCTTCAGCCCCCTCTCGTTGAGGTACTTTCCCACCACGCCGCCGCCACGCGGGCTTTTGCTCGCATCCGCGGCGCTGCGGTATTTGCCGGTTAGAAAGCCCGAGGCGAGGCCGTAATAGTGGATGCCCGAGACGTCTTCCTTGACGCAAAGGTCCTGCACCGGTCCTTCGAATTTCTGCCGCGTGTAGAGATTGTATTCGTTCTGCAGCGTCTGATAGCGGGCAATGCCTTCGACCTTGGAGATGGTCAGCGCCTCGCCGAGCTGCGTCGCGTCGAGATTTGAGGCGCCGATGAAGCGCACCTTGCCGGCCTCGACCAGCCGGTCGAACGCCGCCAGCGTTTCGTCCTGCGGCGTCTTGGGATCCGGCCAGTGCGCCTGGTAGAGGTCGATATAGTCGGTCTGGAGCCGCTTCAGCGAGTGCTCGACCGCCGCCTCGATCCATTTGCCCGACAGGTCGTTGTGGCCCTGGCCCATGTCCGAGCCGACCTTGGTCAGGACCAGCACCTTGTCGCGGTTGCCGCGCGCCTTCATCCATCGCCCGATGATCTTTTCGCTCTCGCTGTCATTGCCCGGCACCCAGCGCGAATAGACGTCCGCGGTGTCGATCGCCGTGAACCCCTCGGCGACGAACGCATCGAGAACCGCGAACGAGGTGGCTTCGTCGGCCGTCCAGCCCACCACATTGGTGCCCAGCACCAAGGGCTCAATGGAAAGCTCCGAGCGTCCGAGGCGGCGCTTGCTCATGTCAAATCTCCGGGAAGGTCACGGTCGAGGGTCAACGGGAACAACGAGCTTAGCCGCCGCCCGTTGCCTCGGAAAGCCCGGCGATCAGCCCTTCGGTTCTATCAGGTCCCATTTGTTGCCGAACGGGTCCTCGAACACCGCCACCGTGCCATAGACCTCGTGGCGCGGCGTCTCGAGGAATTTGGCGCCCATCCGGGCAAAGGCCGTGTGGTCGGCGTCGAAATTGTCGGTCGCGAGGAAGAATCCGACCCGCCCGCCGGTCTGCCGGCCGATTGCGGCCCGCTGCGCCTCGTCCGCGGCCTGCGCCAGCAGCATCCGCACGCCGCCGCCGTCGAGCACCACCCAGCGCTTGCCGCCGCCCATGTCGGTATCCTCGATCAACTGCAACCCGATCGCGTCTCTGTAGAACGCGATACCCCGGTCGTAGTCGTCGACCAGCAGCGTAAACATCGTCACCCGGACGCCCATGTGCACTCCTCAAGTCCCGTCGTTGACCATTTGGTCAAATGCACCAATCCCTTAGCAGTCGTCAAAGGCGCAAAGGGGCCGAAAACACCGTTCAACTCCAACGCACTAGACGAATATTCCCGTTGCACCCCCTCGGGAAACACGCTTTGTTGCCCCCCAAGCTCGGGGTGGGAAATGCCCGGAGCGCAATATCTTCGGGAGACATCCAACATGAAATTGATGAAAACCCTGCTGACCGCAGCCGCGCTTGCCGCGATGCTGGGCGGCAGTGCCTATGCAAAAACGCTTGTCTATTGCTCGGAAGCCTCGCCGGCCAATTTCGATCCCGGCACCACCACCGGCGGCAATGATTTCGATGCCAGCTCGCGCACCGTTTACAGCCGTCTGGTCGAATTCAAGCACGGCTCGACCGAACTCGAGCCCGGCCTCGCCGACAGCTGGGATATTTCCGCTGACGGCCTGACCTACACGTTCCACCTGCATCCGGGTGTGAAGTTCCAGACCACCGATTACTTCACCCCGACCCGCGACCTCAACGCCGACGACGTGATCTTCTCATTCACCCGCCAGCAGGACGACAAGTCGCCGTGGTTCACCTATCTGCCGAACCTCAGCTACGACTACTACGTCGGCATGGACATGCCGAAGTTCACCAAGGAATGGAAGAAGATCGACGATCTGACCGTGCAGCTGACGCTGACCGAGCCGAACGCGCCGATGCTCGCCAACCTCGGCATGGACTTCGCCTCGATCATGTCCAAGGAGTACGCCGACAAGCTGCAGGCCGCCGGCACGCTCGCCGATTTCGCCAGCAAGCCCATCGGCACCGGCCCCTTCACCTTCGTCGACTACCAGCTCGACGCGACCATCCGCTACAAGGCCTTCGACAACTACTACAAGGGCAAGCAGAAGATCGACGACCTGATCTTCTCGATCACGCCTGACGCCACGACCCGCCTGCAGAAGGTCCAGGCCGGTGAGTGCGATGTCATGGCCTACCCGAACCCGGCCGACGTTCCGGCCGCCAAGGCCGACACCAACCTCGTCGTTCTGAGCCAGGCCGGCCTCAACATCGGCTACATGAGCTACAACACCACCCAGCCGCCCTTCGACAAGGCCGAGGTGCGTCACGCGCTCAACCAGGCGATCGACAAGGACTCCCTGATCAAGGCGCTGTTCCAGGAAGCCGGCGCCATCCCGGCCGAGAACCTGATCCCGCCCACCATGTGGTCGTGGAACAAGGCCGTGACCGCCGACAAGTATGATCCCGAAGCCGCCAAGAAGGTGCTCGCTGCCAATGGCGTGACCACCATCGACCTCTGGGCCTCGGATCGTTCGCGTCCCTATAACCCCAACTTCGCCCGCGCCGCCGAACTGATCCAGGCCGACTGGGCCAAGGTCGGCGTCACCGCCAACATCACCACCGAGGAATGGACCAAGTACCGCGCCGACGGCAAGAAGGCCGATCGCAAGGGTGCCTTCCAGATCGGCTGGTCGGGTGACAATGGCGATCCGGACAACTTCTTTGCGACGTTGTTCTCCTGCTCGGCGGTTGGCGTTTCCAACTACTCGAGCTGGTGCAACCAGGATTTCGAAAAGGACATCCAGGACGCCAAGAAGACCTCCGACATGGCGGCCCGTTCCAAGCTCTATGAAGATGCCCAGGTGATCTTCGCCAAGGAAGCTCCGGCGTTCCTCCTGGCCCACTCGCAGACCTATGTTGTCACCGACAAGAAGGTCTCGGGCTTCCTGCAGGATCCGCTTGGCCTGCACCGCTTCGACGACGTCGACGTCACCGAATAACGACTTTGGCGGACGGCGCGGGTCACTCCGCGCCGTCCCTTCGATTCAGGGCCCATGTTCCGCTACGTTCTCAACAAGCTGCTGCTGATCATTCCGACGCTGATCGGCATCACCATCTGTGCCTTCGGCTTCGTGCGCCTCCTGCCGGGCGATCCGATTCTGGCGCTCGCCGGCGAGCACGGCGTCACCGCCGCGCGCTACGAGCAGCTGAAGATTCAGTTCGGCTTCGACCAGCCCATCTGGCAGCAATATTTCAGCTACATCTGGAATGTCCTGCACGGCGATTTCGGCACCTCGATCGCCACCCACCGGCCGGTCATCTCGGAGTTCCTGGTGCTGTTTCCGGCAACCATCGAACTCGGCCTCTGCGCCATCATTCTTGCCGTCGTCCTCGGCATCCCGGCCGGCATTCTCGCCGCCACCCGCCGCGGCTCCTGGATCGACCAGAGCCTGATGGGCACCGCCCTCATCGGCTACTCGATGCCGATCTTCTGGTGGGGCCTGCTGCTGATCATCTTCTTTTCCGGCATGCTGCACTGGACTCCCGTTTCAGGCCGCATCGACGTGCAGTACTTCTTCAAGCCAGTCACCGGCTCGATGCTGATCGACAGCCTGCTCTCGGGCCAGAAGGGCGCCTTCAAGTCCGCCTTCTCGCACCTGATCCTGCCCACCATCGTGCTCGGCACCATCCCGCTCGCGGTGATCGCGCGCCAGACCCGGTCCGCCATGCTTGAGGTGATGGGCGAGGACTATGTGCGCACCGCGCGCGCCAAGGGGCTGCGCGGCTTCCGCGTCGTCTCCGTCCATGCGCTGCGCAATGCGCTGATCCCGGTGGTCACCACCATCGGCCTCCAGGTCGGCGTGCTGCTGGCCGGCGCCATCCTCACCGAAACCATCTTTGCCTGGCCCGGCATCGGCAAATGGATGGTCGATTCGATCTTCAAGCGCGACTACGTCGTCGTGCAGTCCGGCCTGCTGCTGATCGCGCTGCTCGTCATGGCGGTCAACCTGCTCGTCGACCTTCTCTACGCGGTGATCAACCCGCGCATCCGGGTGCAGTGAGATGACCGAGACCACCGAGATCGCCCCGGTCGTCAGCACCGCCCGCTTCGCCGGGCTGCGCGAATTCTGGCACTATTTCTCCCAGAGCCGCGGCGCCATGATCGGCCTCGCGATCCTCGT
>JANXSI010000095.1 GCA_025352765.1 Devosia sp.
TCGGAGATCGACATGACGATCGACTTGAGCGCGATGATCTCGGCGACGATGTCACGGATTTCCTCGCGCGCCGCCTCCTGATCCATCGTCGCGAGCTGGCTCAGATCAATCGAGTCGATCAGCGCATTGAAGATCGCGGACTTGGTCTGAAAGTATTCCTTGTCGCGCTGGATCGCCTCGGCGCTTCGCACGTCGACAATGTCCTCGTTGCGCAAGCGATTAATGCTGGCATCGACGACTGGCTTGGGAACGGGCATTTCGGCGCGCGGCGGTGCCACCGAGGTGCCCGCGGCCGGCGCCGCGCTCGGTTGGGGCCGCGGCGGTTCGCTTGCACCGGGGGTGTTGCCCCCAAAACTCTGCCGCTTGCCGAACATATCAGGCCTTCTTCAGCTTCAGGAACGAGGGCAACTTGAGGTTGCCGGACTTGCCGGCGGCTTCCGGCACGGAGCGGCCGGTGACCTGCATGCCGATGGCGCGGAAGATGTCGTTGATCCGATTGTTGGCAGCGACCTCGGCCAGCATCTGGCCGTTGTTGGCCGCCGTTCCGAAGGTCGCCGCATCGAACGCGATCTGCCCGATGAGCTGGCATTCGACCGAGGTGGCGAATTCCTGCGGCGAAATCTCGGGGCGCTTGGGCACGCCGACCTTGTTGACGACGAGCATGGGCTGCGACTCATTGGGCCGCAGCGCCTTGATGCTGTCGCTGAGGTTCTTGGCGTTGCGCAAATTGGCCAGATCGGGCTCGGCGACGATGACGATTTCGTCGATGGTGGCGAGCGTGTGCCGGACCCAGGAGGTCCAGGTATGGGGAATGTCGAGAATCACCACCGGGGTGGTCTTTTGCGACAATTCGACGATCTGCTCGAAATCGCGCTCGCCGAAGTCGAAGGTCTTGTCGAGCATGGCTGGGGCGGTCAGCAGATTGATGTGGTTGGCGGCCTTGCTCATCAGCCGATCGAGCATGGTCGAGTCGACCTTGGCCGAGGCCGTAACCGCATCGGCGATACCGTGCGGCGGGTCCTGGTTGAAATTGAGACCGGCAGTCCCGAATGGCAGGTCGAGATCGAGGATCAAGACGTCCTGGCGCAGATTCTGGCTGATCGCCCAGGCGACGTTGTGGGAAACGGTCGACGAGCCGGCGCCACCCTTGGCCGAGATGAAGCCGACGGTCCGGCCGATCGGCGCGGCGCCCTCGGCCGCAAACAGGTCCGCGATAGCGTTGACGATCGATAGCGCGGTGGTTGGGAGGACCAAATATTCCGAGACGCCCGACCGGATCAGCTCGCGATAGAGCAGCACGTCGTTGATATGACCGAGGACGATCAGCCTGGTCGAGGCGTCGCACACCTCGGCCAGCCGGTCGAGGGCGGCGGGGATGTCTTCGACCGGCAGCGACGTCTCGACGATGATGAGATTGGGTGTCGGGTTGGACTTATAGCTTTCGATGGCCCCGTCGAGCCCGCCATTGTGGGTGGTGAGGGCGACCTTGGACATGCGCCGATCGTGCACGGCCGCCTCGACCAACTCCGCGGTCTGGGAGTGCTCGCAGAACGCCTGGATGGTGATGCGGGGCAACAGTCGTGCGCCACCGACGACGTCGCCTGCGGGCTCCTCGACCGGCTTCTTGTCTTTGTTGGGCGCCAGGAAACTCATCGTCTAACTCTCCATCGCAACGGTTACCGTCACGTCATCAATCGAGTACAAATCCGACCGACCCCGAATATGAGCCGCGCATGCCTTCGTTACCGACGCCGTACATCTTCTCAAGATGGCCGAGGAACACAGCTTCCGCGTCGCCAGCGATGTTGTAGTTGTCGGTCGGCAGGTCCGGGCGACCGATGTCTGCGAGCGTCGGCGTGACCATGATCATCAGTTCGGTCTGGCTGTGGATGAAGTCGCGCGAGCGGAACAGCGCACCCACGATCGGGATGTCGCCCAACCCGGGCATGCCGGAGATCTGGTGCTTGTATTCGTCCTGGATCAGGCCGCCGATGGCGAGTGTTGCCCCGGACGGCACCTCGACCTGGGTCTTGGCGCTGCGCACGTTGAAGTCGGAGGTTCCGACAGGCGTCGACACCTCGGTGTTGACGATCAGGTTGATGGTGCCATCCGACTTGACCGTGGGGGTGAAGCTCAGCTTGACGCCATAGTCCTTGTAAACGATCGAGGTGACGCCCTGGCTGTCGGTCACCGTGATGGCGCGCTGGCCGCCCGCGAGGAATTCTGCAGGCTGCCCCGACATCGCCGTCAGCGTCGGTTCGGCAAGGGTCTTGAAGGCATTGCGGCGCTGCAGCGCGGCAAGCGTGGCCTCAATCGTGGCGCCCCCGATCGTGGCGCTAGCCGAAATGGTCGGCGCGCCGTTGGTGATGCCCGAGACCAGGCCTAGCGCGCCGTTGGGGTTGCTGACGAGACTGGTGATAAGGCCACCGCCGGTGATGTTGAGGTTGATGCCGAGCTGCTTGACCACCGAGCGGTCGACTTCGGCGACCGTGACCTTGAGCTGCACCTGCTGGTTGCCGGCAACCCTGAGCACGTTGGCGACATTGCCGTCGCCGCCGGCGAACTGGCCGGCGATCATCACGGCCTTGGCAGCGTCATCGGCCGAATTGACGGTGCCGGTCAGCACCACGTGGCTCGCCGTTCCGTCAGTCGATGTCTGGACCGACTCGACCCGCACGTGCGAGCCCGGAATGGTGCGGGCAATGGCCGCCTCGAGCGCGGCGCCGGTATCGGACTGGCCGCCCACGGTGATGTCGAGAACGGTAATAGCGGCGCCGTTGGCCCCGAGGAAGATAATGTTGGTCGTCCCAGCTTTCGTCCCCTGCAGGATCACACGGGTCTTGGTCCGCATGATCGCGGACACGATACTGGGCTGGGAGACGATCACCTCTGAGGCGTTTGCCGGCAGATCGACGATCATCGACTTGTTGGCCTCAAGCGTGACGCTCTGGGTGGCCCCCATGGTCCGGCTCGAAACCTTGAGGTAGCTCGGGCTCGTTGCGGCCATGGCGCCGCTGGCTCCAGCGCCCAACAGGGCCACGAGCAGGACAATCGCAAGCCGACGCATCGAGGTCCTCGCGCGGATGAAGTTGTGAACAGTCAGCATGTTGTCCTCGCGCAGGATCATTGGAGCGGCGACACAGTGGTGCCCACGGACACGGCCGGAGCTTGGAAGGCGGCAGGATCGACGGTTGTTTCGGCGCCGCTCTGGTCGCCGCCGGTCGTTGCACCAGCCATAACGTTGGACTCCTGGCCGTAGCGGATCAGCCGGATCGGGGCATTGCGCTTGGAGGGCGCGTCCTCGACGACCGTTTCGGCAAAGTCGACGATCGAGCGCAGCGCCAGCGAGAGCTTGCCGAGCTGGCTGGCGTTGATGACGGTATCGGCCTGGTCGGGCGTCAGCGCGAGGGTCGCGATCGCGCCACCCGAAAAGACCTGCGACTTCGGATCGGCGACAGCGGCCTCGGCGCCATCGCCGGCCGCCCCGGTGGTACCCGTCTCGCCCAGACGGGCGTTGATGGCGAGCACCCTCACATTGG
Source organism: Devosia sp. (assembly GCA_025352765.1). Taxonomy (GTDB): domain Bacteria; phylum Pseudomonadota; class Alphaproteobacteria; order Rhizobiales; family Devosiaceae; genus Devosia_A. The sequence continues at coordinate 3,540 of JANXSI010000095.1, forward strand.
TCAGGATCGGCTCTGAGGTCTGACCCGTCGCGGTGCTGCGGGTCAGGATGACGTCGACATGATCGTTGGGAACGACGAAACCACCGGAGGCGGATTCAGCGCCGACGGTAATCGAAACGCCGCGCTGGCCTTTTTCGAGCACGGCTGACAGGTAGCCCTGGTCGGCGCGAACGAGCTTGGCCTGCTGGATCGGTTCGCCGGCAAACAGCTCGAAGCGGGCGACCGCACCCTTCATGTCGGTCATGGCATTGGGGGTCGCGGTAGCATTGATGAATTCGGGCCGGATAGCGTCTTCCGGCCAGACCTGCCACTCAAGCGAGTCGGCGCTCAGACGCTGACCGACGCCGATGTTAGTCTTGGCGACCAGCACCTGCGACTTGACTGCTTCGACGACCTGCACCGGTGCCGGAGCCGGCTCGCTGCCGCCGCGGGTTGCCAGGTAGGCGGCGAGGCCGCCCGCCAGCAGGGCAACCAGCAAAAGCATAATGCGCGATACTTTCATCGGCAGACTCCACTCAACTCGAAAACCGCAGGCGCCCAGAGAATTGCCCGACAAGCATGGACGCCAAGGGTCAAAACTTGGTTAACCGATGCTTTGCCGGCAGGGTTAACCGAACCTTGTTCCACCAAGTGATCGGATTAGCCGATGAAGTGGCCGAAGATCGCGGTCTCGGGGTAGACGAGCAGCCCGGCGATGGCGAGGGTGATGCCATAGGGAACACCCGACTTGGTGTCGTGCAGGCGATCGATCCAGCGGTGGCGGCGGAGCCACTCGGGCAGCGGGTAGCGGCGCAGTGCCAGGATCATGAGGGTAAGCCCGCCGCCGAGCAGCGCGGCGTAAATGAGGTAGGGAAGCATCAGGCCGACCCCGACCCAGAGGGTGATGGCAGCCACCAGCTTGGCGTCTCCACCACCGATCCAGCCGAATGCAAAGAAGCTGAACGCGACCACCAGGACGGCCGCAGCGGCGGCAACGCTGATCCCGATCTGCTCAAGCGGGACATGCGCGAGGAACGCCAGAACGAAATAGGCCAGCGCCAGCAAGAGCACCAGCCAGTTGGCGATACGCATCGTCAGCAGGTCAGACGACGCGGCGAACGCCATGAACAGCGGAAATATGAAAAGCGCGAGTGTTGCGAGCATTACGTCTCCGTGACCGCCGCACGGGTTCGAGCTTGGTCGGCTGCGGATTGTCGACGACGCGTGGTTAACAAATCGCAAATAGAAAAAGGGGGCCTCGCAGCCCCCTTTTCGTCGTCCGGTAAGGGACGTTGTTCTCAGAACGTCGAGGCGTTCAGCTTGTTCGCAACGCGGTTGAACAGCGAAGAGAGCTGGCCACCCAGGGTGGTCGCGGCAGCAATGATGCCGACAGCGATGAGCGCGGCGATCAGGCCGTACTCGATTGCGGTGGCACCGGATTCGTCATTGGCGAAACGAGCGATAGTGTTCATCTTGAGGCTCCTGTACACGTCATCTGGCTTTTGCACCATTCGAGGCGTCGCGCTTCGAACGTGGGCTGACCCTAGGATGACCGGATTGAAAGAGCGTTAATCCGGTTGATTGCAATTCGACCTAACGGCCGTTTTTCCGGCAAATCCGCGGCTCATGCGGTGATAAACGTTATTCTAGTGCCCGGTTTCAATGACATTGGTGATTTATTCACCATTCGGGGCGAAACTGGTGCCGCGTATCAAGTATCCGGGTTTCGCCATGTCGCTCCTGCGTTCGATCCTGCCTATCGCACTGACCGTGTTCGTCGGCCTGCCACAGGTCGTGCTGGCCGTTGAGAGCGACCCGATCAGCGTCAAGGTCAATATGGCGCGCATCCTCAAGATCAATGCGCCCGCAGCGACAGTGATCATCGGCAACCCCGGCGTGGCAGACGTCACCATCCAGGATCCACAGACTCTGATCCTGACCGGCAAGAGCTACGGCGAGACCAATCTCATCATCCTCGACGCGAAGGGCAATGCCATCGCCGACACGATGCTCAACGTGGTGCAGGGCCAGGGCGACCTGATTACGGTCTATCAGGGAGCGGCGCGGACCACGATGGCCTGCCAGCCGATCTGCCAGGCGACCATCACGCTGGGCGACGACTCCAACTTCACCGGCATGGCGGTAGCCTCGTCGGGCGTGCTGCAGAACTCAGCGTCGTCGAAATAGGCGCGGCAATTAACGGTCAAATCCGCCATCCGGCCTAACCTCTGCTTAGCAAAGGGGCGGTAGTCTATGGTTGGCGTCTGAGGATCAGCCGGTCAAAATGTCCCGTCTTCGCAACCTGATGAAACGGTTTCTGGCGCCAGCCATCGCGCGGGGTCGTGGCTTTGCGCGCGACGAGCGGGGCGTGACGGCGATCGAATTCGGCATCCTGGCGGTGCCGTTCTTCACCATTATCCTCGCGACGCTCGAAACGGCGATCATGTTTTTGGGGATGCAGGTTCTCGACAGCGCTCTGGAAGACGCGACGCGCATGGTTCGCACAGGCCGCGCCCAAGCCGCAGGGTACGATGCGACGACGCTGCGCAACTACATGTGCGACTACACATTCCGGCTTTTCAACTGCAACAACATCCAGTTGCGCGTCGAGGTGCTGCCCGACTTCGGGAGTGTCGTCATCAATCCGGTGGTGCAGACCTGCACTCCCGTGGTCAATCCGACGACCTGCACATTCACCACGCCACCCGCGTACAATGCCGGAACAGCGCGCCAGGTGGTGCAGGTGTCAGCTTATTATCGCTGGCCGCTGATGTTCGCGATCCCGTGGTTCAGTCTCAAGAACCAGCCCGACAACTACTTCCTGATGAGCGCCATCCGGGTGTTCCGTAACGAGCCGTTCAGTTGACGATGCGCGGCCGGCTGTTCGACATTATCAAGCGACTTTGCGCCGACCAGCGAGCGAATGCGGCCACCGAGTTCGCGCTAATCGTGCCGTTTTTGATCACGCTCTACCTGGGGTCGCTCGAGGCCGCGGCATTATTCACCGCCGACAAGCGGGTCAACTCGATCTCGGCAACGGTCGGCGATCTGGTCGGCCAGTGGGATCCCGACGACGGCACCGTGCCTGCCGCCACTCTGGCGGGCTATTTTCAGGCCGCGAAGGGCCTTATCGTTCCCTACCCGTCGGCCACACTCAAGCAGGTCGTCTCGCTGGTGTTCGTCAAAGCCGATGGCACCACCAAGGTGATCTGGAGCCAGCAATCGGGCGGTGCTCCGGTCCGGGCGCAGGGGACGACATTTCAGCCGCTGATGGTCAGTTCCGGCACGCAAACCAATCTCAGCGCGAGGGGCGGCTGCATCATTGCGTCGGAAGTGAGCTATTCGTATAAGCCGCTTCTGGCGGTGGTCTTCAAGACCGCGGTCAATCTTGTTCACACGAATTACTTCATCCCGCGCTATGGAGCGAACGACGTCGTCCAGATCGCTGCGTTGCCCGTTGCGACCACAGCCTGTACGACCGGTGTTTACTAGCCAACCTTCCTGAGGCCACATGACCGACACGCTCATCCCCGTCTTCGATCTCGGCGGGGTGTTCGTCCATTGGGACCCCATGCTGCTGTTCCGCAAGCTCTTCGAAACCGAAGAGGAAGCGCAGTGGTTTCACGACACCATCTGTACGCGCGACTGGAACCTCGA
>JANXSI010000105.1 GCA_025352765.1 Devosia sp.
GATGGCGGGTTAAAGAGAACCCGCCCTACGCGCTACACGCTAATTTCATATTGCATCGCTACGGGCGCATAAACATGAAGTCCGCGTCGGGATCGCAATTATCGGCGACAAAGCGAAGCTCCGACTGTACGTCGGAGACGCTTCTGCTTTCGAGATACCTGGATACGATGAGGCCGAGCATCGATCGGCAAACGCTGTCGTGACCCAGCCCTCCAGCTTCCGCCTCTTCAATTGCCGCTGAAAAATGCAGCTTCGCGATCTCGGTTGCGGACATCTCGGCTTTCCTGTTTTTGGTTTCTCGTCACGCAGGACACGCACTGCCTTTGATCTGTATCAAAGGGAAGCGGGACCGTATTTGCAGCTGTATTGCGGCAGGGTCGGAAAGTGACGATACTTGGCTCCAAGGGGAGCGATTCAACGACTCTCCTCGGATCAAACAAGCGGAGCGGAACGTGCAGGCGGCTATCATCGATCAACTTCGCGCTGAATTCGACACGACAACCATTTTGACCGGAGCGGATATCGGCGCCCGCTATCACACCGACATGGCCGGGGTCGCGGTCGATCTGCCGGTCGCGGCCGATCTCGAGAACGGTTTTGGGCACCGGCCCGATGACGCTGCCGAAACCATCCGGCAGGCGGCGGCGATCGGCCTTGTCGGCGGTTCGATCGAGGACGCGACCGGCGATCCGGCCAATCCGATCTACGATTTCAACCTCGCCGTCGAGCGGGTCGCCGCCGCGGCCGAAGCCGCCCATGCGCTCGGCTTTCCGTTCACCTTCGTCGGCCGGGCCGAGAACTACCTCCACGGCCACCCGGACCTCGACGATACCATCCGGCGCCTCCAGGCGTTCGAGTCGGCGGGAGCGGATGTGCTGTTCGCACCGGGCCTGCCGAACCTCGAGGCGATCCGCACGGTGGTGCAGTCGGTGAGCAAGCCCGTGAATGTCGTTCGCGGCGGGCCGGGGCCGAGCCTCGCCGAACTCGAAGCCGCCGGCGTCCGCCGGGTCAGCCTCGGCGGATCGCTCGCCCGTGCCGCCTACACGGCCCTCAAAGAGGCGGGTGAAGAGCTGCTGGGCCCTGGCACGTTCGGCTTCGCCGACGGGATCGTCAGCACCGCCTACCTCAACGACCTGATGCGGAAGTCCTAGAGCACAAGGTCCGAGACCAGCCCGTCCCTGATGGTCACGATCCGGTCGGCGCGGCGGGCAAGATCGTGGTTGTGCGTGGCGATGAGGCCGGCGGCCCCTTCGCCGCGGATCAGCTCGCGCAGCGCCGAAAACACCAGGTCGCTGGTCGCTGGATCGAGGTTGCCGGTCGGCTCATCCGCGAGGATCACCTGCGGGTGGTTGGCGGCGGCCCGGGCGATCGCCACCCGCTGCTGCTCGCCACCCGAGAGTTCAGCCGGACGATGCGACGCCCGGTTGCCGATGCCGAGCAGTTCCAGCAGTTCGAGACTGCGCCTGTTGGCGTCGGCCTGCCGCTTGCCGGCGATCAGTTGCGGGATCGAGACATTCTCGAGGGCGCTGAACTCGGGCAGCAGATGGTGGAACTGGTAGACGTAGCCGATGGTGTGCCGGCGCAGGAGGGTACGTCCGCGCTCGTTGAGGTGGAACGTCTTGGTCCCGGTGATCTCGATCTCGCCCGACTGCGGCCGCTCGAGCAGGCCGCTGAGGTGCAACAGCGTCGACTTGCCGGCGCCCGAGGGCGCCACGATCGCGACGAGCTCGCCGCTGCTGACGCTGAGATTGGCCTTTTCGAGCACCCGAATGGAGGTCTCGCCGGTGCCGTACTGACGGTGCACGTCGGTCAGCCGCAGATGGGGCTCACTCATAGCGCAAGGCCTCGACGGGATCGTATTGCGCCGCCCGCCACGCCGGATAGAGCGTCGCAAGGAAACTGAGCCCGAGCGCGAGGCAAGCGACGACCGTCACTTCGCCGACGTCGATCTTGGACGGCAGGCTCGACAGGAAAAACACCTCGGGCGGAAAGATCGGCACGTTGGTGAGGTTCGAGATGAAGGCCCGCAGCGTCTCCGCGTTCGAGGCGATGACGAGGCCGAGCGCAAGGCCGAGCACCACGCCGGCGACGCCGATGGCCGTGCCGGTCATCGAAAAGATCCGCATGATCGAGCCGCGCGTCGCGCCCATGGTGCGGAGGATCGCGATATCGCTGCCCTTGTCTTTGACGAGCATGATGAGGCTCGAAATGATGTTGAACGCCGCCACCAGGATGATCATCGACAGGATCGTGAACATCACCACACGCTCGACCTGCAGCGCCGAAAAGAACGTCTCGTTGCGCTGCTGCCAGTCGTAGAGGATCAGCGGCCGGTCGACCTGCTTCGTGATGCGGTCGCGCTCGGCGGCAACGTTGTCGGGATTGTCGATGAACACCTCGATGGCAGTCGCCTGATAGTCGCGCGTGTAAGCGGCATCGATCTGCTCGTCCGTGGCGTCTGGCCCTGGCGGCGCGACGCCCGGCTTCAACACGTCCTCGTAGAGCTTGAAGTAAGTCTGCGCTGCCTGCATCGGCATGTAGACGTAGAAACTGTCGAACTCGACCATGCCCAGGTTGAAGATCACCGTGACCGGGAAGGAGCGGATCGCCGGCTGCTTGCCGAACGGCGTGTTGGCGCCGTTGGGGTTCACGATGGTGATCGGATCGCCGATCGTGACGCCGAGTTTCTGCGCGAGGCGCTGGCCGATGGCG
>JANXSI010000139.1 GCA_025352765.1 Devosia sp.
AGCCGAAGCGCGCGCGTCGCAGCCGGAAGTCCGCCGATGCCGATGCCGTCGCCCAGGATGCCGTCGTGCCCGAGGTTGCCGCCGAGGCAACCGCCGATGCGCCGGCCGAGGCCGAGGCCCCTGCCCGGCCCAAGAGCCGCTCGCGCAAGAAGGCTGCTCCGCCGACCGAAGCCGAAGCGATCCAGTCGGCCGAAGCCATCGCCGTGTCGGCGCCCGCGCCGGCCGCGGAGCCTGCTCCCGTTGCCGAGTCGGCCGCGGTCGCTGCCGCGCCGAGCGTGACGGAAGCCGCTCCGGCCGCTGCCGAAGCACCCCGCCGGCCCAAGAAGGAACTGCCGCCCGACGAGATTGTGGTCAGCTCGACCACCGCGGCGCCCGACGACACCAAGCCCAAAAAGGGCGGCTGGTGGCAGCGCGGCTTCTTCGGCGGCTGAGCTCCACGGCACACCACAAAATCAAAGGGCCACCCTCGGGTGGCCCTTTTCGTTTCGCGCGGCGGTCAGCTCAGGCAGGCTGCGCCATAGCAGGCACAGCGCGGCGCTCGCCGCGCAGCACCATGACGCCGAGGACGAGCGCCCACAGCGCCCACAGGCTGAAGCTCAGTGCATTGATCATCCCGGTCATCGGCACGCCGAACGGCTCGGCCATGCCGGCGACGACTCCCAGGGCAATCAGCACGCCGGCGATGGCGAGCGCGCGCCACTGCTTCCAGATCAGGGCCGAGACGATGACGGTCCAGGCACCGGTGAAGAGATAGCCGAGGTGCTCGCCGACGCCGGCGCCGAGATAGTGGTTCATGGCATCGAAAAGGCCGGCGGCCACGGCCTGATCCATGGCGGTGGCGCCCGGCGCGACATAGGCGGCGGCAAGGCTCGGCACCAGCATGACCCAGCGCAGGAGGCCCAGCGCCTGCACCAGCCCGGCGAGAACGCCGAAGCCGATCGACAATGCTGCCAGCAGATTGTCGCGCTCCCAGCTCTTGAGCCCGAAGCCGATCGCCGCCGGAATGAGACCGAGGGCGGCCGCGAACATGGCGTACCAGAAGAGGTGCAGGTCGACGCCGCCCGCAGCAAAGCGCGTCAGCACCTCGCCGGCCGGAAAGCGCAGGACGGCGGGATAGTCGAAGGTCATCTGCAGGCCAGTGAAGCCGGCGGTGAAGACGAGCGGTACGATCACGAGCAAGCTGCCTGTCAGCTGACGCGGTGCGATCATTTGGAGTCTCCTGTGAGGTAGGGGGTGAGGATGCGCCGGAACATCCGGACGCCCTGTGCGGTATCGGCGGGACTGAACGGGACGCCGCCGACGTCCTTGAACACGAGCCAGAAATCGCCCACGAGCCAGAGCAATTGGGCGATGTCGTCGATGCTTTGGGCATCACCGGGGCTGCGCAGAACGCCTGCCTCGATGAACAGGTTGATGAGAAACACAGTGTTGGCGAAGCCGGCCTCGCGGTTGTCGCGATAAGCGGCGGCAAGGTCGGGATCGGCGTTGAGCAACAGCGTCAGGTCGCGAAAGAAGAACCGGTAGCGCGCCTGGATCTCGAAATTGCCGGCCAGCATCGCCTCCATCATCGGAACGCTCGGCATGACGGCCGGCGGCACGGCGTAGTTGACCGCCCACTCCGCGGTGATGCGGGCGAACAGCCCGCGCACAATCTCGGCCTTGTTGCGAAAGTGGTAGTAGAGGTTGCCCGGGCTCATCCCGAGCGCTTCGGCGATATGGTTGGTGGTGACGTTGGCCGTGCCGCGCTCGTTGAACAGCGCCAGCGCGGCGTCGAGGATGCGCGTCTTAGTGTCGGTCGATTTGGTGTCAGTAGTCATGGGCGACGTCCGTTAGAGCAATTACTCTATCGCGGGATTTAGAGTTAATGCTCTACACTGTCAAGAGCAGCTTTGCGGGTTTTCGGTTAGCGCCGAGCCGTGCCGTTGGCCCCGTGCGCCGAGTCGGACTAACCTGCCCCCATGTCCCGCGCCGAACGCCTCCTCGACCTGCTCGAACTGCTGCGCCGCCACCGGGCTCCGGTGACGGGGCCGGCGCTCGCGGACGAGCTCGGGATCTCCATCCGCACGCTCTACCGGGACATCGCGACGCTGCAGGGTCAGGGCGCCGAGATCGAGGGCGAGCCGGGGCTGGGCTATGTGCTGAAGCCGGGCTTCACCCTGCCGCCGCTGATGTTTTCGATCGATGAGCTCGAGGCGCTGGTGGTCGGCTCGCGCTGGGTCGCGGTGCGCGGCGACGCGCGCCTGGGCGAGGCTGCGCGGAACGCGGTCGCCAAGATCCGCGCTGTGCTGCCACCAGCCCTGCGCGACAGCCTCGACGGCGCCGCCACGATCTCGGTGCCGCAGTATGGCGGCGAGCCGGCCGCGATCGACGCGTCGGTGATCCGGGCGGAGATTCGCAAGGAGCACAAGCTCCGGATCGCCTATCGGGACAATGACGGCACGCTCACCGAGCGAACGGTCTGGCCGCTGCTGATCGGGTTCTTCGAGAAGGCGCTTGTGCTCGCCGCCTGGTGCGAGTTGAGGGCCGATTTCCGGGCCTTCCGCGTCGACCGCATCCAGTCGGTAGAAGCGACCGGTGAGCGCTATCCGCAGCGGCGTTCCGCGCTCATCAAGCAATGGCGCCAAAGCCAAAACCTGCCCGCCACTGCCGGAAACTGACAGTTCCACAGCGCACTATCTCCCCATCAACCGATGGAGATGTCCAATGCGCACCCTCAACTACCTGCTGCTCGCCGTCCGCAACCCGGCGGAAAGCGCAAAACTC